>DASZXE010001138.1:0-3763 GCA_035546475.1 Kofleriaceae bacterium | reverse complement strand
GCGGCGGCGGCGGCGATGCCGGCGAGCGCCGCGGTCCGCCGGCCGACGCCCGCGGCGACCGCGAGGTGGCTGGCCGCGGCGCCGAGGAGCAGGTAGGTCGCGAGCGCGAACCAGAGGTAGCCGACGAGCAGGTACGGGCGCGCGCGCCGGCGCGGCATGCTGCGGGCGAGGATCGACACCGCCGGCAGGCTCGGGGTCAGGAGCGCGATCGCCAGCGTCGCCGGCAGCCGCCACGGCGACGGTAGTGGCGCGATCAGCCGCCACCAGATGTAGACGTGCGCCGACGCCAGGATGGCCAGGACGATGAGCAGCCGGCGCCGCAAGCCTGCCTTGTAGCACCCGGGCGCGCGTTCGTCGCGCGGGCTACCGGCGGCGGCGCGCGGGCGGCCGCACGAGCGCGGTCGCGCCGGGCACCAGGCCGTCGCGCAGGCGCGCGCGCCGCTCGAGCCAGCCGCGGACGACGACGTAGGCGGCGGCCCAGGTGGCGGCCACGAAGAAGGCGACGAACCGATCGGCGCCGTCGGTGATGTAGCCCCTGCCGCTCTCGAGGTCGTCGCGCGCGAGCCAGCACGCGAGCGAGGCGCCGCCGACGGCCGCGAGCGTCGCCAGCGCGGCGGCGATGCCGAAGCGGCGCAGGCGGCCGCGCCGGTCGAGCAGGTCCGGAATCGGGCGCTCCGCCTCGAGGTCGCGCGCGTCGACCACGCCGCTGGCAGCTTCGGGGCCACCCGCCCCACCGGCCGCTTCCCTGACGACGCCGGCCCCGGCGACCGACGACGCGGGCTCGCGCGGTGTGCCGCTCATCCTTCTCGTATGCCATGCGGCCGCGCGCGGTACCACGATGATCGGCGCGCGCGATCGGATACCGTCGAGGCCGGCGGCGCGCCGGGCCCTCGCGCCTCGCGCCTCGCGCCTCGCGCCCTCGCGCCCTCGCGCCTCCTGCCTCGCTCGCGCCGATGACCTCCGAGCTCGATCAGGGCGGCTTCGCGCGCAGGTGGCCGAGCACCGCGGCCGGGTCGCCCTGCACCTGCTCGAAGCGCGTGTGGCCGAGCACGCCCGACGCTGCGATCTCCGCCACCGCCTCGGCCGCGCGGGCGAGCTGCCGGCGCGCGCCACCGAACGCGAGCGGCTCGCCCGTCTTCAGCTCGACGACGAGCGCCGGCCGGTCGGCGGCGTCGGGCGGCGACAGATCGACGACGATGAAGTCGCCGCACACCTCGCGCTGGTTGCACCGGTAGAGCCACAGGTTCGTGCGCCGCGCGAGCACGGTCTGCACGAAGTCGCGCTCGGGCCCGCTCATGTCGAACCGCTCGAGCAGCCGGTAGCCCTCCGACCACGACCACCGGCCGGTCTCCGCCAGCACGCGCGCGAGGTCGAACCGGTCGACCATCCACGCCGGCAGCAGCAACGTCAGCGGATCCGCGCCCACGCCCCGAGCTTGCCACGCTCCACCGCGCCGGTGCCCGCGCTCCACGCTCCGCGCCGCCGGCGTCGTTCGCGATCCGGTGCTCAGGCCTTCTTGATCAGCCCCTCGGCGGCCATCGCGGCCTGCACGCCGGCGCGCGCGGCGACGCGGGCCTGGAACGCCTGCAGGTTGGGGAAGTCCGACAGGTCGAGCTTCACGAAGCGCGCCCAGTTGGTGACGGTGAACAGGTACGCATCCGCGACCGTGAACGCGTCGCCGAACAGGTAGCTCTTGCCGTCGAGCGCCGCCTCGATCGTGCGGTACCGCTTGCGCAGGTACTCGAGACGCTCGGCGCGCGTCTCGGCCGGCGTCGTCGCCGAGAACAGCGGGCTGTAGCTCTTGTGGATCTCGGAGTTGATGAAGCCGAGCATCTCCTGCACGCGGTAGCGCGCCATCGTGCCGGCCGGCGGCACCAGGCCGGCGTCCGGCTTCTGGTCGGCGAGGTACTGCACGATCGTCGGGCCCTCGGTGAGGATCTCGCCGCTGTCGAGCTCGAGGACGGGCACGTAGCCCTTCGGGTTGATCTGCCAGAAGTCGCGGCCGTCGGCGGTCTTCTTGTCGGCGACCTTCACCAGCTCGACCGGCAGGCCGAGCTCGTGGGCGACGATGTTGGGCGACAGCGAACACGCACCGGTCGAGTAGTAGAGCTTCATGGCGCGTGAACGTAGTACCGACCGGCCGGCTGACCAGCCCGCATCGCGTTCCGCCGGTGGAACACGCTGGTGCCGATTCGCCCGCGCCGCGCCCGTGGCCCCGTGGAGCGCGCGCCGGTGCCGCGCGCGCTGCCGGCCCGTCGGTCGCGCCGGCCGGCGGTGCCGTCCCGCCGGTGGTACGGTCGCGCGGTGTTCGTCGCCGTCGAGCGGCTGCTGATCAGGCTGCGCCAGCCGGCGTCGCGCGCCGGGGAGCTGGTCGCGCTGCGCGCGCGCCTGCGCGACGAGCTGGCGGCCGGCGCCGACGACGACGAGCGCGCGCTCGCCCGCGAGGTCCACGACCGCAAGCTCCAGCTCGCCGCCGTGCTCGGCTCGGTCGTCTCGTGCCGCACCTGCGCTGTCGGCCAGCCGCGGCCGATGGGCCACCACGACGGCGGCGCCTGCTGCTCCGGCGTCACCGCCGAGCTGTTCGACGAGCGCGAGCTCGCCGCGCTGGTCCACGCCGGCACGCGCGCGCACGACCTCACGCCGCCCGCGGGCGCCGACGCGCACGCCGGCTGCGCCTTCCGCGGGCCGCGCGGCTGCACGCTCGCCGTCGAGCACCGCCCCGGCCGCTGCGTCCACTACCTCTGCGACAGCCTGCGCCGCGAGCTCCACCGCCTCGGCCGCCTCGACGCCACCGAGGCCGCGCTCGCCGAGCACGACGCCGCGATGCGCCGCTTCACCGCCGCCCGCCAGGCCCGCCTCGACCGCGAGCTGGCCGCCCCGCTCGTCGCCGCCCTCGAATCGGCCACCGCCACCCGCCGCCGGTAACCGCGGACCACGGCGCGCGATCGGCCGCGAGATCGTCAGTGTTCGCCCAGCGCGTCTCGCAGCCACGCCATGTACCAGTCGCCGAAGGAGAGGTGGCGACCGTCGGCGTCGACGTGTGGCTCGAGCCCTTCGCCGTCGGCGCGCCGGTCGTACCAGACGTTGCCTCGCTCGGGACCGGTCACGACCAGCACGGTCCGCAGCGCGCAGCCGTGGTGGCAGATCCAGAGCGCACCGGCGAGGATCCACGGCGCGTAGTACTCGGCGTCGAAGGCCTCGTACCACGCATCGAGCTCGGCGCCGTCCACGTCGGGCGTATCGAGCCGCGACGCCGGCAGGTTCCACGCGGTGCGGTGCGGAAACGGCGCGCAGATCGCTCTGGCCATCCCACGGGCGCAGCTCGAGCCAGGAGGCGTCGCCCCACATCCCCAGCGGGAACAGGCCGTAGTCGGGGCCGGCGCCGCCGTTGCCGAGCTCCAGCAGGAAGTCGCGGTACTCGTCCGGCAAGACGACGCCGTGCTCACGCTCCCACGCCTCGACCTCGCCACTCGACAGTCGAGGCCCGGGCTCGTACTCGTGCGCGGCAGCCACGAGCTCGTTCGCGGGCGGACGCTCTCGACGCAACGTTGCGAGCCGCGCGCGAACCTCGCCTGCATCGAGCATCGCGAGAGCATAGCCGGCACCGACCACCGATCGCGGAGGGCGCGGCCGGTGTATCGTCGACGCGATGGAGGAAGGGGACGCGATCGAGCGTTACGGATTGCCGCCGCGTGAAGACGAGCTGCCGCACATCCGCGATGCGCTCGCGGAGGCCACGCGCCTCGAGGCGGAGGGCGAGGGT
>DASZXE010001137.1:0-2490 GCA_035546475.1 Kofleriaceae bacterium | reverse complement strand
TGCCCGGCCTCTCGGTGCCGTGCGGCGCCACCGCGGCGGGGCTGCCGATCGGCGCCCAGTTGCTCGGCCGGCCGCTCGACGAGGCGACGCTCGTGCGCGCGGCCGAGGTGATCGAGCAGGCGGCGGGTGGCCGGCGCACGCCGCCGGCGCCGGCGGCCCCGCTGTCGGTGCCGCACGAGGCCGAGCCATGAGCGACGAGCTCGCCCTGCTGCTCGAGCGCTGGGAGCCGGTGATCGGCCTCGAGGTGCACGTCGCCCTCGCCACCGAGAGCAAGGTCTTCTCGCCGTCGGCGACCCGGTTCGGCGCGCCGCCCAACTCGCTGACCGACCCGACCGTGCTCGGGCTGCCGGGCGCGCTGCCCCGCTTCAACCGGCGCGCGCTCGAGCTGGCGCTGCGGCTCGGCGTCGCGACCCGCTCGAAGATCCGCGCGCACAGCCGCTTCGCGCGCAAGCACTACTTCTATCCGGACCTGCCGAAGGGCTACCAGATCTCGCAGTACGACGAGCCCCTGTGCGAGGACGGCGTCGTCGAGCTGTGGCTCGCCGGCGAGCGCCGCCAGGTGCGGCTGCAGCGCATCCACCTCGAGGAGGACGCGGGCAAGAACACGCACCACGGCGCGACGTCGCTCGTCGATCTCAACCGCGCGGGCGTGCCGCTCGTCGAGGTCGTCACCGCGCCCGACCTGCGCGGCGCCGAGGAGGCGGCCGAGTACATGCGCAGCCTGCACCGGCTCGTCCGCTGGCTCGGCGTCTCCGAGGCCGACATGGAGAAGGGGCAGTTGCGCTGCGACGCGAACGTGTCGGTGCGCCGGCGCGGCGAGGACCGGCTCGGCACGCGCACCGAGCTGAAGAACATCAACTCGTTCCGCTTCGTGCACCGCGCGATCGAGCACGAGATCGTGCGGCAGATCCGGCTGCTCGAGGCGGGTGGCGCCGTCGAGCGCGAGACGCGGCTGTGGGACGCGGCGGCGGGGCGCAGCGAGTCGATGCGGTCGAAGGAGGAGGTCTCCGACTACCGCTACTTCCCCGATCCGGACCTGCCGCCGCTGGTCGTCGACGGCGCGATGCTGCGGGCCGTCGAGGAGGCGCTGCCCGAGCTGCCGGCGGCGAAGCTCGAGCGGTTCGTCCGCGAGTACGGCCTCGCCTTCGACGACGCGTACCACCTGACGTCGGAGCGCGAGCTGTCCGACTACCTCGACGCGGCGGTGCGGGCGGGCGGCGACGGCGCGCTGGCGCGGCCGCTGGCGGCGTGGATCACCGGCGAGCTGACGGCGGCGCTCGCCGGGCGGCCGATCGGCGCGTCGCCGGTGGCGGCCGACGCGCTCGCCGAGCTGGTCGCGCTGATCGCCGACGGCACGATCAGCGGCAAGCAGGGCAAGGACGTGTTCGCGATCATGGTCGAGCGCGGCGAGCGGCCGGCCGCCATCGTCGAGCGCCTCGGCCTCCGCCAGATCTCCGACGAGGCCGCGCTGGTGCCGCTGGCCGAGAAGATCGTCGCCGACAACCCGAAGCAGGTCGCGCAGTACCGGGGCGGGAAGGAGGGGCTGCTCGGGTTCTTCGTCGGTCAGTTGCTCAAGGCGACCGGCGGCCAGGCGAACCCGCAGGTCGCGTCGGCGCTGATGAAGCGCCTGCTGGCTTCCTGACGTCGGCGCGCTGCGGAGGCCGGAGGCCCGGCCTGGCGGGCGCCACCGGCTCCTGGCCAGGCGCGGCGCGGTGGCTGACGCCGAGGCGCAGCCGTCGGTGGGACGAGGTGAGCGTCAGCTTGCCGCGTTCAGGCACCATGAAGTTCATACCTCGACGGTGATCGCCGCCGATCGGACGGGCAACTTTCCTCGCGAGGGGGAGATCTCCCCTGCAGGTGCGCGCACGCGACGATCGACAGGCGCCTCGAGGTGTGCGTCGCGCGAGGTGGGACGAGCCGGCCGGTGGCCGGGCGGCGCTGGGCGGCCGGCGCCTGCTGAGGTCTGCTGATCTCTGGTGATGTTCGGGCTGACGCCTGGTCGACGATCGAATCGGCCGCCTTTGATGGCCGTGCAGGGGCGCGCCGCCGGACGCGCTCTGGTAAAGTCGACTTCCCGCAGCGTTCGCCTCTCCGCGGAGGGCAGGGCGACGCCGGAGGCTCCTGCGTGGCCGAACGCCTCTTCAACGTCGTCATCGAGCACCCGCGGGCGCCCGGCCCCGAGGCGGTCGCCACCCTCGCGCAGGCGATCGCGGCGCGCTACGGCATCCCGGCGGCCGACCTCGAGCGGCGCATCGCGCGCGGACGGTTCCGGGTCAAGAGCAAGGTCGATCGCTCGACGGCCGACACGTACGCCGCCGACCTGACGCGGCTCGGCGCGGTCTGCGTGGTGCTGCCCGTCGAGGAGTCGACGACGCAGTCGATGCCGGCGGTGTCGGGGCCGATCGATGTGCAGGGGATGGCGCTGCCGGAGAGCCACCGCGATCCGGCGCCGCGGCCCCTGACCGATCGCGCCGGGCGCGTCAGCACGTC
>DASZXE010001136.1:0-6575 GCA_035546475.1 Kofleriaceae bacterium | reverse complement strand
CGGCGGCGGCGTCGCTGTCGCCGAGCGCGCGGACGAGCGGCGCCGCGACGTCGACGCCGGCCTTGGCGAGCGCGGCGAGGGCGACCACGCTCTCGCGCCGCACCGTCGGATCCGCGTCGCGGGCGGCGAGGGCGAGCGCGGTCGCCGCCGGGGCCGCGTCGGCACCCTGCAGCGCGAAGATGCGGACGGCGTTGAGCCGGATCTCGACGCGGACGTCGTCGATCGCGGCCAGGAGCTCGTCGAGCCGCGCGCCGGTCGCCGCGGCGCGCAGCTCGTCGGGCGTGAGCACGCGCCGGAACAGGTCGGGCACCTTCGTCGGGATCGGCTGGCCCGCGCGGGCGGCCGCCTCGACCCGGGCGCGCGCGGCGTAGGCGGCGAGCGCGACCTGCGCCGTCGCGCGGACGTCGGCGACCGTGTCCTCGGTGGCGAGCCGCTGCATCGCCGCGATCGCGCTGACCGGCTCGAGCGAGGCGAGCCGGCCGACGCCGCGCACGGCGTTCAGGCGGACGAGCACCCGGTCGTCGCCGCAGGCGTGCTCGAGCAGGTGCAGCCCGCGGGTGCCGACCCGCTCGCACGCGTCGACCATCGCCTTCGCCGCGAGCCGATCGGCGGTGTCGAGGACGCCGACCAGCTCGGCGTCGGCCTGGCCGATCAGCTCGGAGAACATGCGCACGACGAGGTCGACGACCTCCGGCCGCGCGCCGTCGAGGGCGCCGGCGATCGTCACCAGGTTGTCGCGCTGGGCGCGGCCGAGGTGGACGAGCGCGAGGCCGGCGGCGCGGGCGACGATCGCCTCGCTGTCGCGGAGGAACGGCACGAGGTCGCGGCCGGTGTAGCCGACGACGGCGAGCCCGAGCGCGGCGTTCGCGCGCACGACCTTGCGGCCGTCCCGCAGGCCGAGGACGAGGTCCGGCGCCGAGAGCTCGCCGGCGCGGCGCTCGAGCTCCTCGAGCGTGAACGGGCGCTCCTCGAGGAGCCGTGCGGTGGGAGAGAGGGGCGAGCCGGGCTCCGTCGTCGTCATGGCTGCGCGACTGTAACCCCAGATCGCGGCGCCGATCCTCAGCGCGGGACGCCGACCGTCGGCGCGTACCAGTCGACGCCGACGAAGCCGGTGACCGTCACGTCGTCGACGGGAGCGGTGCCCTTGGCCGACGTCGAGATCGTGTAGTCGGGCAGGTAGGGGATGAGCTCGTACGGCTCGCCGGTGGCCGGGTCGTCGTCGATCGTGAAGAAGATGCCGCACAGGTTGGTGGCGACCGCGGCGGGGCGGTCGGCGGCCGCGCAGTCGCTCGCGCTCGTCGAGTTGCAGTAGTGGGCGATGCGCGTCTTCGTCGCGCTGCCGTTCTTCTGGATGAACAGGTCGACCGAGCGGAGGAAGTCGAGCGTCTGTGCCGGCGTGCCGGTGCACGGCCCGACGAGGTCGGCGTCCTTCTGGCGCGACGGCTTCAGGTGGTGGTCGGCGTCGTAGTCGTCGGGCGTCGTCAGGCGGATCGCGATCGTCGAGAGCTGCACCTCCGTGACCGAGCGGTCGGCGTAGATCTTCGACGGGATCACCTGGTCGAACGGGAAGACGATGCCGAGCGCCGACAGGATGCCGCCGAGCGGGCCCTGGCCGTCGATCGTCGTCTCCGCGATCGGGAAGGCGAAGCCGGAGCCCTCGAGCGTGCCGGCGTAGAGGCCGTCACACGCGGTCGCGGCGAGCGGGAGCGCGAGCGCGAGCGCGAACGCGAGCGGCAGCGAGAGCGGCAGCGAGAGCGGCAGTGTGGGCTTCATCGGATCCTCCAGCGCAGGCCGAGATCGATCGCCGGACCGTGCCAGTTGCTGATGTCGAGGTCGCCCTCGCCGTTGTCGCCGCCGACGCTGCCGAACGGCTCCCACGCATAGCCCGCGCGCGCGACGAGGTGGGCGCCGCCGAGCGCGCAGTCGACACCGGCCAGCCCCTGGAAGACCTCCATCGCGCGGCCCGCCATCGCGACGGTCACCTGATCGCCATAGATCTTCGCGAGCTGGTCATTGATGACGCCGTCCATGAGCGGCGTGAAGACGATCGTCGACGCCTTGGCGGTCAAGGTCGGCGTGCACCGGCTGGCCGGGCGGACGGCGAACGTCACCTCCGGCGTGACCGCGACGGTGCCGAGCGCGGTCGCCAGGCCGACGCCGAACACGAGCCGCGGCCCGCGCGCGAACGTGAGCGTGGCGCCGACGCCGTCGGGGACGGCGACCCGCAGGTCGAGGCCGACGCGCGGCTCCGCGTGCACCGGCCGCGCACCGGCGGTGCTGGCGCCCGCGTCATCCGCGCGGGCGGGCCCGCGTGCGCCCGCGGCGAGGACGAGTCCTAGGAAGACACCGCACGGCAGCCGTCGCATCGAGCACCTCCGCGTCGAAGGTGTAGCGGACGATCGGCCCGCTGCACACCCGCGGCCCGGCGAGGCCTAGCGAGGCTTGCGCCGGAACCGGCGGTAGCGCGGCTCCCACATCGTCGCCCGGACCCGGGCGGCGAGGGTGTCGTCGTCGAGCGGCGCGGCGACGCCGTCGGCGATCGCCTGGCGCGCGACCGCGGTCGCCACCGCGACGGCGACCGTGCGCAGCTCGTCGACCGGCGGCAGGAGCGGCGCGGCCGGATCGCGGTGCGCCGGCGACAGCGCGCCGAGCGCCCGCGCGGCGGCGGTGAACATGGCGTCGGTGACACGGCGCGCGCCGGCCGCCAGCACGCCGAGGCCGACGCCCGGGAAGACGTACGAGTTGTTGGTCTGCGTCACGCCCGGGAACGGGCTGCCGGTGCCGACCAGCGCGCGGCCGCCGGTCCACAGCATCAGGTCGCCGGGCACCGCCTCCGCGCGCGAGGTCGGGTTCGACAGCGGGAAGATGACCGGCCGCTCGACCCCCGCCGCCATCGCGCGCACCGCCGCCTCGGAGAAGGCGCCCGGCTGGCCGGAGACGCCGATCAGCGCGGTCGGCCGCGCGTGGCGCGCGACGTCGGCGAGCCCGATCCAGTCGGAGCGCTCGAGCTTCCAGCCGGCGACGGCGTCGCGCGGCTGCACGAACGGCTCCTGCGCGGGCCGGATGCCGGCCATCCCCTCGACGAGCAGGCCGTCGCGATCGATCGCCCAGAACCGGCGGCGCGCGACGGCCTCGGGCAGGCCGGCCTCGATCATCGCGCGCTGCAGCAGCCCGGCGATGCCGCAGCCGGCCGAGCCGGCGCCGACCAGCGCGATCCGCTGCTCGGTGAGCGGCACGCCGGTGACCGCGATCGCGGCGAGCAGCGTGCCGGCGGCGACCGCGGCGGTGCCCTGGATGTCGTCGTTGAAGCTGCACAGGCGGTCGCGGTAGCGGTCGTGCAGGCGGCCGGCGTTCTGGTTGGCGAAGTCCTCCCACTGCAGGAGCACGTCGGGCCAGCGGCGGGTGACCGCGCCGATGAACTGCTCGACGAACTCGTCGTAGGCGGCGCCGCGCACGCGCGGGCTGCGCCAGCCGACGTAGAGCGGATCGGCGAGGCGGTCCTGGTTGTCGGTGCCGACGTCGAGGAGGATCGGCAGCGTCTCCGCCGGGTGGATGCCCGCGCACGCGGTGTAGAGCGACAGCTTGCCGATCGGGATGCCCATGCCGCCCGCGCCCTGGTCGCCGAGGCCGAGGATGCGCTCGCCGTCGGAGACGACGATGACGCGCACCGGATCGAGGCGCGGGTCGGCGAAGATGTCGTCGATGCGGCGGCGGTTCGGGTAGCTGAGGAACAGGCCGCGCGGCCGCCGCCAGATCTCGCTGAACCGCTGGCAGCCCTCGCCCACCGTCGGCGTGTAGACGATCGGCAGCAGCTCTTCCATGTCGTGATCGATGAGCGCGTAGAAGAGCGTCTCGTTGACGTCCTGGAGGTCGCGCATGAAGGCGTAGCGCTCGAGCGCGGTGTCGCACGCGCGCAGCGCGCGGATGCGGCGCTCGACCTGCTGCTCGAGCGTGCCGACGTGCGGCGGGATCAGGCCGTGGAGGCCGAAGGCGTCGCGCTCCTCGTCGGTGAACGCGGTGCCCTTGTTGAGGAGCGGACGGTTGAGCAGATCGATGCCGGCGAGGTCGATCTCCAGCGCGTCGTCGTCCATGCCCGCGCAGTATCCGCCAAGCGCGGGCGCGCGGCATCGCGCGGCGGCCGCAATGCGCCGGCGTGAAGACCCGTCGGCCTCGGGTCAGAACGTCGGGCCGGTGATGATGATGTGCTTGCCGCCGAAGGTGCCGGGCCGGCCGGTGCCGTCGCCGGCGTCGTCGATGCGGCCGGGCGTCGGCGTGCCGAGCCGGTCGGGCCCGGTGCCGTGGAAGAAGACGTCGCCGCCCGAGCCGTTCGCGTGGCCGCCGCGCGCGATGATGAGGCCGTCGTTGACGATCCAGCCGGTGGCGCCGCCGTGGACGCCGTCGCTGTTGATCAGCACGGAGATCTGCTCGACGCTGTACTCGTCGCTCTGATCGACCGGCCACGAGGCGACCGCGGCGTCCATGCCGTCGTTGCGGCCGCTGCCGCCGACGCTGCCGTTGCCGCCGGACGCGTCGATCACGCCGTCGGCCTCGATCGTCAGGACGCCGGGGCCGGGGCCGCCGTGGTCGTCGTCGGTGAAGACGTAGACGAGGCCGCTGGTGCCGCCGGTGCCGGCGGTGTCGGAGCCGTCGCCGCCGCGGGCGGTGAGGTGGCCGGCGATCGACGCGTTGCCGTTGCGGCAGAACAGGTACTGGAGGCCGCCGTCGCCGCCGCGGCCGCTGCCGGCCGCGTGGCCGCCGTCGACCGCGACCACGCCGCTGGTGCCGACGGTCGTGCCGCCGTCGGTCGACACCACGACGAGCTTGACGAGGCCGCCGCTGCCACCGGCGCCGTTGCCGCCGGCCAGCGCCGAGCCGCCGCGCGCCAGCACCTCGCCGTCGATGACGGTGCCGGCGTTGGTGACGGTGGCGGTGTCGGGGCCGGGGTGGCCCTCGATCGTGCCGCCCGCGCCCGGCTGCACCGGCGAGTCGCCGCCGCTCGCGTCGAGGCGGCTGTCGATCCGCAGGTCGCCGGCGCGCGGCATGAGCAGCGCGCTGCCGCCGTTGCCGCCGAGCGCGCCGCCGACGCCGCCGCGCAGGTCGGTCGCCGCGTGGACCTCGATCCGCGTGGGCGGCGCGGTCTCGCCGACGCGCAGCTTGCCGGCCGCGCCGCCGGTCACCGATGCGATCGCCGACGAGCGGGCGAGGCCGCCGCGGGCGTCGACCACGCCGCCGACGATCGCGGCGCTGTCGGAGTCGATCACGACGTCACCGGCGGCGCCGCCGATCGCGCCGGCGGACGCGCCGACCGCCGCGCCGCCGCGCACGCGCACGGTGCCGTCGAGGACGACGTCGCCGCCGGCCTGCACGGTCAGCGTGGCGCCGGCGCCGCCGTACGCGTCGCCGTCGGCGTGACCGTCGCCACCCGCGCTGTCGACGGTGCCGGTGACGACGACCTCGTGCGTCGCCTGCAGCGTGATCGCGCCGCCGCCGCTGCCGAGCCCCAGGCCGCCGCCGCCGGTGGTGGTGACGTTGCCGACGACGATCACCCGCTGGCCGACGAGCTGGACGCCGCCGCCCGCCTGGCCGGGGCCGGCGCCGCTCGCGTCGATCGTGCCGCCGTCCATCACGTAGACGTTGCCGCCCGCGTTCAGGCGCAGGAGCTGGCGCGCGCCGCCGAGGTCCGCGGCGCGCAGCGTGCCGGCGACGTAGATGTCACCGACGGCGCTGATGGTGCGGATCGCGTCGGCGCCGCCGGTGGTCACGGTGCCCTCGATGACGAGCGAGCCCGGCGCCGCCAGGTCGGCCGGCAGCGACGTCGGCTTCATCGCGTCGGCCGGCGGCGGCGGGATCACCGGCGCGTCCGGCGCCTGCGCGCCGGCGTCGAACGTGATGCCGCCGCTGGTGACGAGGTGGAGCGTGCCGCCCGGCTGCGCGCGCCCGGTGGCGGTGTCCGCCGCGCCGCCGGCGAGGCTGACCGTGGCCGGCGGCACGTCGGTCCATGGCGAGACGGGCGCGGTCGCCGCGTCGATCTCGAGCGCGTCGATCGTTCCCGCGTCGGGGCCGCCGGGGCCGCCGTCCTGGCGCGGTCCGCCATCGGTGCCCACCGCGCCATCGGGTGCGGCGTTGTTGTCCTGGCGGGCGTTGGTGCCACAGCCCGCTGCGAGCGCGGTGGCCAGGAGGAGCGAGGAGAGGGCGGAGGACGACCGGATGATGCGCGGCGACATGTTCGCCCGCTCGTGATTGCAAGTCGGGGACCACGGCCGGTGCGCGCGCGTTGCACAGCCGCGTCGGCGCGCCGCCGGTCAGTTGAAGGAGCAGTCGCTCAGGATGCCGGCCTGGCCGGCGCCGCCCTGGTTGATGATCGAGTAGCCGCCCGCGCCGCCCGCGCCGCCGGCGCCGCCGAAGAAGGCGTTGCCCGCGGGCGCCTGGCAGTAGTTCGGCTGGCCCACGCCCGACGTGTAGATGCCGACCGACGCGCCGCCGCACCCGCCGCCGCCGCCGGAGCCGTGGCCGCCGGGCCCGCCGTTGCCGCCGCGCCCCGCGGGCCCGGTGCAGAAGACGAGGCTGGTGCCGCC
>DASZXE010001135.1:0-5583 GCA_035546475.1 Kofleriaceae bacterium | reverse complement strand
GCAAGCCGCGGGCCGGACGCAAGCGCGCGATCGCACGGGCCCGACCGTGAACGGCGCTTGACGATCGTCGCGCCAGCGCCACGGCGATGCATGACGCGGCGGCGTGCCGAACGCTTCCGACCTGTGCCGCGGAGCCGGCTCCCTCGGCCCCCTATCCTGGGGCTGGTCTCGCCGGCGGCGCGCGATGGGGTGTGCTGGAGGCGAGACGAATGGAGGAGGGAACATGTCGAGTCTGGAGACGAAGACGGAGCCACACGTGGCGACGCTGCGACTGTCGCACGCGGCCGATGGCAAGGTGCTCGCCGCGCGCATGCCGTTCGGTGCGGGCAGCGAGGAGTTCGGGCGGCTGGCGGCGCGCGCGTTCGACGTGATCAGCAAGCTGACCGGCCACCCGTGCCTGTCGGGGCAGATCAAGTTCGTCGTCGAGGACAACCTCATCAACGAGGCGATCCGCGTCAACCTGCAGACCGGTCAGCTCGGCTGATCGCCGCCGTCCGGGCGGGCGCGTGCGTGCGCGACGCGTGCGTGCGCGACGCGCCCGGCGGCCACCTTTCGGGAGGCCTCGATGTCGCTGCGCCCACGCGTCGGCGTGCTCTACAACCCGACGACGCCGGCCCTGATGGACCACGCCGGCGCGCTGGTCGAGCACGTCTCGGTGATGCCGGACCGGCTGTGGTTCGACTTCGGCCACGAGGCCCCGCGCGGGCGGCGCTTCCGGCGCGCCGCCGACGCGTTCGCCCGCCTGATCGCCGACGCCGGCGACCGGCCGATCTCCGGCCACGGCCTCGGGCTGTCGCTGCCGAGCGCCATGCCGCTCGACGAGGAGATGGTGTCGGCGGTCGCCGGCGTCGCACGCGACCTCGGCGGCTTCGCCTGGCACAGCGAGCACCTGAACCTGTTCATCGCGCCGCGCAGCAGCGTGCCCAACGCGCAGGCCGGCCTCGGGCTGCCGGTCGTCTACGACGAGGAGTCGTACGCGCTCATCGCCGACAAGCTCGACCGGGTCGCCGCCGCGCTCGGCTGCCCGGTGCTGCTCGAGAACGGCAGCTTCTTCACGCCGGTGCCCGACCTCGACCTCGACGAGCCGGCGTTCCTCAACCGCCTGTACCGCGAGGGCCACGGCGGCGTGCTGCTCGATCTGCACAACCTGCTCGTCAGCGCGCGCAACGACGGCGCCGACCCGGTCGCGTACCTCGACGCGCTCGACCTCGACGCGGTCGTCGAGGTCCACCTGGCCGGCGGCGGCGTCCACGACGGCTTCTACATGGACAGCCACTCGAGCTTCACGCCGCCGGAGGTCTGGGAGCTGGCGGCCCGCTACCTGCCGCGCTGCCGGCGGCTGCGCGCGATCACGTTCGAGTACCAGGAGTCGTACTTCGCCGACCTCGGGCTGCCGGGGCTGGCCGCCGAGCTGGAGCGGATCCATGCGCTGGCCGACGCCTGCGCCGAGGCCTGCGCCGGCACGCAGCGCGCCGAGGTGGCCCGTGCTGGTTGAGTTCCAGCAGGCGCTGGTCGACCTGACGTCGTCGCCGGAGCTGGTGAACGAGGTGCGCGCCGATCCGTCGCTGCTGGCGGCGCGCTACCAGCTCACCGACCGCGAGGCGGCGCGGCTGCGCGCGATCGCCGGCCACCGCGGCATGGCGGCGGCGTGCACGCTCTACCGGATGAACCGGGTCGCGCCGCTGGCGATGAACCTGCGCGACACGCTGCGCGCGCTCGGCCCGGCGCTGCGCGACCTCGTCGGCGCCTACTGGCGCGATCACCCGCGCGGCCACGCCCACTTCTTCATCGAGTCGGCGCGCTTCGCGGGCTGGCTGCGCGCGCGCATCGACGCGGGGGGCGCACCGTCTTCCGCCCTGCCCTCGCTCGAGCGCGAGGCCGCGGCGATCGAGGCGTCGCTCGCCGACAGCCGCGCCGACGGCTACTGACGCCGACGGCAGCGGCCGGTCACTCCTCGGCGGAGACGACCTCGATCGCGGGGGTCGGGCGGCTGTCGAGGTGGATGCGCTGCTTCTCGACGTGCAGCGTGATGCGGCCGGGGAACGCGGGGTCCTGGCGGACGTGCGAGACCGGCGCGACGTCGATCGAGACGCGGGCCACGCCGGCCGCGTCGATCAGCACCGCCATGAAGCGCTGCGTGTGCCCCTCGATCGAGACCTTGAGCACCGAACCTTCGGAGCCCTCGACCGCGAAGCGGGCGTCGGAGCCGGCCGACTCGACGCCGTGGGCGCCCAGGATCTTGGCCATGAGCGAGACGGTGGTTTCCATGGTGCCTCGATCTCATCACGCCGGCGCGGGCCGATCCAGCCCACATGCGGCCCGACTATTCCGAGCGGAGGCCCTCGACCGGCGGCAGGCGCGCGGCCTTGAGCGTCGGGATCATCGTCGCCGCCAGGCAGAGCGCCATCGTGACCGCCGCCACCAGCGCGACCTCGCCGAGGTGCACGCTGATCGGCAGCCGGTCGATCAGGTAGACCCGCGGATCGAGCCGGTAGCCGTAGTTGCGCACGACGGTGCACGTGGTGACGCCGATGCCGATCCCGCACAGGGTGCCGATGGCGCCGATCGCGCCGCCGACGATGCCGAACACCACGCCGATGCGCGTCGACGAGGTGCCCATCGACTTCAGGATCGCGATCTCGCGCACCTTCTCGGTCACCGTCATCGTCAGCGCCGAGACCATGTTGACGGTGGCGACGGCGATGATGAGGGTCAGGACGACCAGCAGCACCTGCTTCTGCGTCGACAGCGCCTGGAACAGGTTGTGGTTGAGCTGGTTCCAGTCCTGGATCTGGAACGGCGGCTCGCCGAGCTTCTTGCGCAGCTTGTCGGCGATCGCCGGCGCGCGGTCGACGTCCTTCACCTTGAGCTCGACGCCCATCACCCGGTCGCCGCGCTCGAGGAGCGCTTGGCACTCCTTCAGGCTCGTGTACATGAGGCGGCGGTCGTACTCGTCGAAGCCGCTGTAGAAGATGCCGGTGACGTGGAACTGGCGGCTGCGCGGCGCCGCGGCGGTGGTCTTCCAGGTGTTCCAGTCGACGTTCGACAGCGGGACCACCACGGTGACGTCGTCGCCGACCTTGAGGCGCAGCTTGTGGGCGAGCTCGCGGCCGACGATGATCGGCGGCAGCTCGCCGGGGCCCGGCTCGTGGGCGAGGCTGTCGACCGAGCCGCCCGGCAGCATGTGGCGCTGGAGGTCGAGCACCGACGTCACCAGGTGCGGATCGACGCCCTTGATGGCGACGCCCGAGATCTGGCCCTTGCCGGTGGTCGCCAGCATCTCGACGAAGATGAACGGCTGGACCGCGATGACGTCCTTGTCGATCGTGCGCGCGACGTCCATGACCGACTTGTAGTCGTCGAAGTCGGTCGAGCTCTTCATGATGATGACGTGGGCGTTGACGCCCAGCACCTTGTCGCGGAAGGCGTCCTGGAAGCCGGTGGTCACCGACAGGACCACGGTGAGCGCGGCCACGCCGAGGACGACGCCGAGCACGGCGACCGCGATCGACGCCGACAGGAACGACCACATGCCGAGCATGACCGCGCCGATCATGCCGACGAGCAGCAGGACGACGCCGACCGGCGAGCTGCCGCCGGAGGTGGCGAGCAAGGCCAGGCCGGCGACCGCCATCACCACGCCGGTCAGCGCGCCGATGAGCGCCCATCGCTCGCGCTTGCCCGTGTAGAGGTAGCGGAGGCCGATGAACCACTCGAAGCGAAGGTTCGCCACGCTGCGGGGAACCTAGCACCGGGACGGCCCCGGTGCCCCCCGCGGGCGGCCCCCAACCGTCGGGCGCCGCACGGATCCTCCGCGGGTTGACACGCGTCGCCGGGCGAGACGAGGATCGCCCGGTGAGCGTCCGCCGCGGTCTTCCGCTCTCGGTCCAGCTCATGCTCACGACGTCGATCGTCGTGGTGGCGGCGATCGGCTTCTCCGCCTTCTACGGGCAGCGGACCATCACCCGGCTCAACGCCGACGACGCGCGGGCGCGGCGGGCGGCCGGCGAGCAGGCGATCGTGCGCGAGTCGGAGCTGCTCGCCCGCAACATCGCGAGCGCCTCCGCGATCCCGATGGGCCAGCAGGCGTACGGAGAGGTCGGGCCGCTCCTGGCCGCGACCAGGGCCGAGTACGCCCGCATCCAGTGGATCGCGGTCGGCACCGAGGCCGGGCAGCTCGTCGCCAGCACGCCGGGCGCGCCGGCGGTCGACTTCACCGACTTCCCGGAGGCGAACCGGGGCGGGCCGATCGCCCACCGGCAGCTCGCCGACGGCCGGCCCGACTGGGTCTACGCGAGCGCGATCCGCCTCGGCCAGCAGATCGTCGGCCAGCTCCGGCTCGGGGTGTCGACCAAGGACCTCGAGGACGAGCTGCAGACCGCCATCGACCATGCGCGCGCGCGGTCGGAGAGCGCGGCGCGGACGCTCGAGCTGGTCGCGATGATCGTGCTCGTCATCGGCATCGCGCTGGCGGCGCTGCAGGGCATCCGGACCGCGGCGCCGGTCAATCTCCTGTCGAGGCTGGCGACGCGCATCGCCGGCGGTGACCTGCGCCAGCGCGTCCCCGAGGAGCGCGGCGACGAGATCGGCGTGCTGGCCCGCAACTTCAACTTCATGGCCGACCGCCTCGGCGTGCTGATGGCGGAGAACGCGCAGAAGGCGTCGATGGAGCGCGAGCTGGCGCTGGCCCGCGACGTCCAGCAGGGCATGCTGCCGTCGGGCGACCTGGTCGAGCACGGCGAGTTCAAGGTGATCGGCCACTGCGAGCCGGCGTCGAGCTGCGGCGGCGACTGGTGGACGTTCCGCCTCTTGTCGGGCGGACGCGTGCTGATCGTCATCGGCGACGCGACCGGCCACGGCGTCCACTCGGCGATCCTGGCCGGCACCGCGCGCGGCGCGGTCGAGGCGCTGGCCGAGGCCGACGAGCGGCTGCTGTCGCCCGAGCAGATCCTGCGGTCGATCGACGCCGCGATCCGCAACGTCGGCGAGCGGGCGCTGTTGATGACCGCGTTCGCCGCGATCTTCGACGGCCACGCCGGCACGATCCGCTACGCCAACGCCGGCCAGAACTTCCCGTACCTCCTGCACATGCAGGACGGCCGGCGGTTCGAGCAGTCGACGGTGATCGCGGCGTCGGGCACGCCGCTCGGCGACCGCGCCGTGCAGCTCGATATCCGCTCGGGCGTGCTGCAGCTCCAGCCGGGCGACCTGTTCGTCGCGTTCACCGACGGCGTCGTGGAGCGGCAAGGGCCGAGCGGCAAGCTGTTCGGCGACCGCCGGCTGTCGAGCCTGTTCACCGGCCGCACGCTCGCGCGCGAGGGGACGGCGCTGACGGCCTTGCGCGGCGACGTCCGCGACGCGATCGAGAGCTTCGCCGGCGGGACGATCGCGCAGGACGACATCACGTTCGTGCTGTGCCACTACGATCCGCCGGCGGGACACGGGCGGCCGGCGGCGGCGCGCACCGAGGCGCTCGGGTGAGGCGCGCCGGCTGGCTGGCGGCGGTGGCGGCGCTCGCCTGCGCGGGCGCGGGGGTGCGGGCGGCGCGCGCCGACGCACCGGCCGCGGGCGCGGCGACGGTCG
>DASZXE010001134.1:0-2004 GCA_035546475.1 Kofleriaceae bacterium | reverse complement strand
GTGCTCGAGCGGCTCGCCGCGAGCGACGATCCGGCGATGCGCCACGCGGTCGTCGCCGCCCACCTCGGCGCGCGCGTCATCACGCCCGCCCTCTGGATGGCGCTCGCCGACGACGTGCCGGCGACGCGCATCGACGCCGCCGCCGCGCTGATCGCCCTCGGCGCGCGCTGAGCTCGAAGGGCCGCTGGCGGCCGGCCTGGCCGCAGCTCGTCATCCCGGCGAGCGCATCGCCGCGGCGCGCTGCCCGTCAGTGGTGCGGCACGCAGCTCGTCGTCATCTGCGTGCGCATCGCGGCGTAGACGTCCGGATCCGCCATCACCCCCTCGCCGCTGCACTGGGTGCCGCAGGTGACGTCGTGCGGCGACGTGATCGCGTCGGCGTAGAACGACCCGAGGCCGGTCGTCTCGTTCGGGTTCGTCGCGCAGTAGAAGAAGTGGACCGCCGTCCGCGGGTACGCGTAGACCGCGCCGGGCGACACCACGCTGTCGGCGGCCCAGCGCGCGAGCGTCGCCGGTGCCGGCGCGTCGGCGCGGCACTCGCCGGGCGTGTTCTCCCACGTGCCGACCTCGCGCGCGGCCCCGGCGGCGAACGCGATCGGCGCGTCGGTGAGCGCCTCGCACAGGCGGCGCGGCGGGCCGTCGTACGTGCGCGGCGCGCAGCCGACGTCGATGCGTCCGAACGGCGGACCGGCGACGAGCTGCACCAGATCGAACGTGTCGCCGAGCCCGTGGTGGGCGAGCGCGTACGACAGCGCGGCCGAGCCGCCCGACGAGCCGAGCGCGCAGAAGCCGCGCGTGCGATCGCCCTGGTGGACGTCGGTGAAGGCCCAGCGGAACAGGGCCGCGGGCCGGCACGAGCCGGCGAGGATGCCGAGGCCGGCGGTCTGCTCCCAGTCGGTCGCCCACGCCACCTGCACGACGCGGAAGCCGGCCTGCAGGAGGTCGTCGCCGTAACGGGTCGCGTTCGCGCCCTGGAACGTGAACGACGTCCCGCCGCCGCCGGCGTGGAGCACGACCGTGCCGCGCACGGCCGCGGGCGGCGTGGCGACGCCGACGATCGCGTGGAGGTCGTCGAGGCCGGGGCAGTGGACGACGACGTCGCGGCAGGTCGCGCCGCGCACCGCGCCGCCCGCGCAATCGGCGGGGCCGACCACCGTCACGCTGCCCTCGGTGCCGGCGCCCGCGTCGACCGCGGCGTCCGGCGGCGCGGCGTCGCCGCCGGCGGCGTCCACCGCGGCGTCGATCGCCGCCGTCCCGCCTCCTCCGCCGCTGCCGCAGCCGGCGGCGGAGGAGGCAACGGCCGTCGGCGTCCCTGCGGACGATCGCCGGACGCGGCTCGAGGCGCAGCTCGCCGCGGTCGATCGCGGGACCCCCGATGACGGGCGGGCCGAGCAGATCCGCCGGGTGGAGGATGCCGTCAACCGGCAGCAGCTCGATCTCGACCGCAATGTCGAGCAATCCCGCCGCATGGGTTGCGAACGGACCGGATTTTTCCTGTTCGGCGGCGGCCAGCCGCCGCAATGCGACAGGCTCAGCGAACAGATCCAGCGCATGCGGTCGAATCTCGACCGGCTGATGAGCTCGCTGGAAGGCCTGCGCGGCGGCGCCACCGACCGCGGCGAGCGCCGCCAGGCCATCCTGCTCGCGCTCGCGCAGAACGCCTGTGGCCCGCAATACCAAGCAACGGCACCGCGGCAGCGCGGGATTTTCGAATCGCTGTTCGGCGGGGGCGCTCCGCCGCCGCCCTACGGGACGGCGCCGGCCGATGTGCCGCCGGTTTCGTCCTCGACCTTCCGCACCGTCTGTGTGCGCAAGTGCGACGGATCGTTCTTCCCGATCTCCTATTCGGCGACGCAGGCCCGCTTTGCCGAGGACGAGCGCGCCTGCCACCGCGCCTGTCCGGCGGCCGACGTCGATCTCTACGTCTATCACAACCCCGGCGAGGAGATCGGCCAAGCGGTGTCGATCAGCGGCCAGCCGTATACGCAGCTCCCGAACGCGTTCC
>DASZXE010001133.1:0-4252 GCA_035546475.1 Kofleriaceae bacterium | reverse complement strand
ACCACGATCCGCGCGTCCACCCGCACGCGGTCGACGTCGCCGGCGACGGCGTCGACGGCAACTGCCTCGGCGGCGACCCCGAGCCGGACGCGCTGCGCGCCGCCCTCGGCCCGCACCCGTCGTCGACGCCGGACGCCCCGCGCCGCGACCTCGTCCTCGTCACGATCGACTCGCTGCGCGAGGATCACACCAGCCTCGCCGGCTACCGCTGGCCCACCACGCCGGCGCTCGCCGCGCTCGCCGCCCGCGGCGTCCGCTTCGACGGCGCGCGCTCGCCCGCGCCGCTCACCCGCCGCGCCGTCCCCGCGCTGCTCTACGGCCGCATGGCCGCGACGCTGCCGTGGACCCCCTCGCACCGCTGGCCGCTCGTCGACGACAACCAGCTCCCGACCCTCGCCACCACGCTCGCCGACGCCGGCTACCGCACCGCCGCGATCGTCAGCCACCGCGACCTGCCGCTGTCGGCGCCGACCTACCGCGGCTTCGCCGAGGTCATCCCGCTGTCCGACGAGCTGGTCTCGCGCCACCACGACAACGCCGACGCCGTCGTCGATCGCGCGCTCGCGTGGCTGGCCGCGCCCGCCGGCGGTCCGCGCTTCCTCTGGATCCACCTCATCGATCCGCACTACCCGTACCGGCCGCCGGCCGCCGCGCCCGCGCTCGGCCCCGGCGCGTCCGCCTACGACCGCGAGATCGCCTTCGCCGACGCGCAGGTCGCCCGGCTCCTCGCCGCCCTGTCCGCCGACCGGACCATCGTCGCCGTCACCGCCGACCACGGCGAGGCGCTCGGCGACCATCACCGCCGCTTCCACGGCCGCGGCCTCGACGAGGGCGAGACCCACATCCCGCTCGTCATCGCGATGCCCGGCGGTCCGGCCACCGCGACCGCGGCACCGGTCTCGCTGATCGACCTGGCGCCGACGTTCCTCGATCTCGTCGGCCTCGACGCCCCGGCCGGCATGTCGGGCGTCTCGCTCGCCGCCACCGTGCGTACCGGCGCGCCGCCGCCCGACCGCCCCGTCCTCACCGAGCTGTTCGACGACGGCGCCGGCGGCCGCGAGCTGCTCGCGGTCCACGTCGGCGCGCGCAAGCTGGTCCGCGACCTCGCCGCCGGCACCGACACCGCCTACGACCTCGCCCGCGATCCGCACGAGCGCTCGCCGCTCACCGACGCCGCCGCGCTCGCCGCCCTCCGCCGCGCGCTCGCCGCCGCCGCCGACCGCGACCTCGCCCGCCTGCCGCCGTGACGCCCGCCGCCGGCCCGCGCCGGAAGCAGGCCCACGCCGCCGTCGTGGGCTAGACTGCCGCCGTGCGCTGGCTGTCGCGTGCCACCACCGTCGCGGCCGCGCTCGCGCTCGCCGGGCTCGCCGTGCTGGTCGTCTGGCCGGCGGTGCGCCCGCCGCACGTCGTCGGCCACTTCCGCACCCACGCCGACTTCCGCAACGCCGCCGACCTGCCGGTCGGCTCGCGCGTCGTCATCGCCGGCGTCGTCGTCGGCGAGATCGACAGCCTCACGATCGAGGGCAGCCAGGCCCGCGTCGGCATGCGGCTCCGCGACGACGTCGTCCTCTGGGACGACGCCTTCGCCACCCGCAAGGCCAGCTCGGCCCTGTCCGACAACTACATCGAGCTGTCGCCGGGCGGCCCCGACCCGAGCGACCCGGACAGCATGGCGCGCCCGCACCGCCGCCTGCGCTCCGGCGAGGCGATCCCGCGTGTCATCGAGGCGGCGACGACCGACCGCGTGCTGCGCGGCCTCGAGCGCGCCGTGCCGCGCGCCGAGGACGCGATGGCCGCCGCCCAGGTCCTCGTCGAGGAAGGCCGCGAGTGGACCGCCGGCGAGCTGCAGCGGCGGCTGGCCGCCCTCGACCACCAGCTCGACGAGCGCGTCGTCGACCGCCGCCTCGACGGCCTGGTCGAGGCCAGCCTGCGCGTCGACCGCGCCACCGCGAGCGCGCAGGCGAAGCTCGCGACCGCGCTGCCCGCGATCGATCGCGGCCTCGATCGGTTCGCGAAGGTCTCCACCGACGCCACCACCCGGCTGCGCGGCGCCACCGCCGACGTCCACGACGGCCTGGCCGGCGTCCGCGACCGCCTCGACGACGTCGACGGCTACGTCGCCCGCGCCGGCGAGCTGGTCGACTCCGTCGCCGGCGAGCACGCCGGCACCCTCGGCAAGCTCATCCACGACGACGAGCTCGGCAACCAGCTCACCGACGCGACGGCCAGCCTCGCCGACGCCGCCGGCAGCCTCGATCGCCTGAAGACCGCCATCGGCTTCCGCACCGAGTTCAACCTCGCCGCGCTGGCGCCGCGCTTCTACGTCACCGCGCAGATCGCCTCGCGCGGCGACCAGTTCTACCTGGTCGAGCTGATGAAGGGCTTCGACGGCGACCGCCCCCAGGTCGACCTGATCGAGCGCCCGGGCGGCTGGGTCCGCGTCGCCCGCATCCGCGAGGGGATCCGCTACACCGCGCAGTGGGGCAAGCGCTTCGGCCGCTTCGCGTTGCGCTTCGGCTTCGCGGACTCGGCGATCGGCGCCGGCGCCGACGCGTCGTTCTTCGGCGGCCACCTGCGGCTGTCGGCCGACGTCTCGCAGTCGGCGTACGGCCGGCTGCCCAAGGTCAAGCTCGCCGCCGCGCTCGAGGTCTTCCGCTCCGTCTACGTGCTCGGCGGCATCGACGACGCGCTCACCGGCGGCGCCGAGCTCAACATCGCGCCGTGGCCGCCCGACGCGGACGTGCCGATCGCCCTGTCGGAGCTGCACTACGGGCGCGACTACTTCCTCGGCTTCAACCTCGCGTTCAACGACGCCGACATCAACCGGCTGCTCCGCATCTACGGCGCGCTGGTCGCGGCGCTCGTCCGCTGACGCCGAAGCCGAACCCGAGCCGAGGCCGAGCCGAAGCCGAGGCCGAGCCGAAGCCGAGGCCGAAGCTGAACAGAAGTCCAGCCCTGCCGCGCCCGTATGGTGAGATCCCTCTCACCCGGATAGTGTGAGCCTGGCTTACAGCTCCCGGCGAATGAGTCGACCTTGAAGGGGGATCTGTGGCAATGATCGAGGCGGATGGACGCGACCCCCGCGCCAACGACCGCCAAGCCGAAGCTGCTGATCGTCGAAGACGATCCGGCCCTCGGGCGCTCGATCCAGCGCAACACCCGGCCGTACTTCGAGATCATCGCCACCGACTCGGTCGAGGGCGCGGTCGAGGCGATCGAGCACGGCACCGACCTGGCCGCCGCCGTCGTCGACATCGGCCTGCCGGACGGCACCGGCTTCGACGTGGTGGAGCTGCTCCGCCGCCACGATCGCAACCTGCCCGTCCTGATCCTCACGGGGTCCAACGATCCGGCGACCATCAACCGTGCGCATGCTTTGCGCGTCGAGTTCGTGTGCAAGCCGTTCTTCTCGGAGAACCTCGCGCAGTTCGTGCAGCGGACGCTGTCGGGCTCGCAGTACGGCGACCGCCAGCAGCTCGCCGCGGTGGTCGCGCAGATCACCACCGAGTACAAGCTCTCCCACCGCGAGAGCCAGATCCTCGCGTTCGCGGCCGAGGGCATCCCGCGCAGCCGTCTGTCGGACGTGATGGGCGTGAGCGAGAACACCGTCAAGAGCCAGGTCCGATCGCTGCTCGACAAGGTCGAGAAGACCGCGCTGTCCGAGGTCGTCTGGTGGGTCCGCAACCGCGCGGGCCTCGTCAGCGAGCGCTGACCGCCGCGAGGCGCGCGACCTCGGCCGACCCCGCCGGGGCGAAGCACGGGTAACCGCCCGGCGTGGCCTGGCGTTCAGGGCGTGATGCGCTCGACGACGCCGGCCGGCAGCCCGCCCGCGCCGGGTCCGTCGTCACGTCCCGGGCGGCGAGCAGGTGCGGGAAAGACGCCCCGACCGGCGCAGGTCCCGGAGCGCCGGACGTCGCGTCGGCGCCTTGGTCCTCAAGGCGTGACGCGCTCGACGACGCCGGCCGGCAGCCAGCCGGTCGTGCCGCTCGCCAGCTTCACGCGCGTCCAGTCGCCGCGCGCCTCGACCACGGTCACCTCGACGCCGGCCGGCACCGGCGTGTTGAGCGCCGCCGGCGCGCCGGTCGCGTCCGCCGTCCGCAGCACCGCCGCCTGCATCACGACCGCGTCGTCGGCGCGCCGGTCCTCGACCGCGAGCGAGATCATCATCGCGAGCCACACCAGCGCGGCGACGACCGCGACCGGCGTCAGCCCGCGCCGGCGGCCGCCGGGCCACGGCACGAGCAGCAGCACC
>DASZXE010001132.1:0-3277 GCA_035546475.1 Kofleriaceae bacterium | reverse complement strand
AGCCGGTCGCCAGCGCGATCGCGAGCGCGAGGCGGACGGCACGCACGTCCCCGAACCTGCCCCATCCGCCGCCGGCGCGCCAGCCGCCGCCACCCGGAC
The DNA here is from genome assembly GCA_035546475.1 of Kofleriaceae bacterium. Taxonomy (GTDB): domain Bacteria; phylum Myxococcota_A; class Polyangia; order Haliangiales; family Haliangiaceae; genus UBA2376. Next base: position 3,178 of record DASZXE010001132.1, on the reverse strand, counting down.
GCGCACCGGGCGGCGATCGATGCTAGGAACGCGCACCGGCTCCGCCGGATGTATGGGAGCCCCGATGACCCGCACCGCCCTCCTCGGCCTCGGTTCGTACGTGCCGGACCGCGTCGTCACCAACGCCGAGCTGCCGTTCTTCGACGAGCACCACCAGGTCCAGGCCACCCGCCAGACCGAGACCGACGACGCCTGGATCCAGCAGCGCACCGGCATCCGCGAGCGTCGCTTCGTCCCGGCCGGCGGCGACGTCGCCACCAGCGATCTCGCGCTCGAGGCCTCGCGCCGCGCGCTCGCCGACGCCGGCCTCGCGGCGACGGCGATCGACTGCATCATCCTCGGCACCCTGTCGCCCGACCGCCACTTCCCCGGCACCGGCGTGACGCTCCAGCGCAAGCTCGGCATCGCCGACCGCTCGGTGCCGTGCTTCGACATCCGCCAGCAGTGCTCGGCGTTCGTCTACGGGCTGCAGATGGCCGACGCCTTCGTCCGCACCGGCACCTACCGCCGCGTGCTGCTGGTCGGCGCCGAGCTGCACAGCCACTCGCTCGACTTCTCGACGCGCGGCCGCGACATCATGGTGCTGTTCGGCGACGGCGCCGGTGCGATGGTGCTCGGCCCCACCGACGACGCCGATCCGCGCGGCGGGGTCGTCTACACCAGGGTCTACGCCGACGGCACCGGCTCCGAGTACCTGCACCTCGACATGTTCGACATCCGCAAGGCGCCGTACCTGCAGGTCGACTGGCGCGACCGCGAGCACAACCAGGCCATGTACCCGCACATGGACGGCAAGCGGGTCTACCTGCGCGCGGTCCGCGAGATGAACCTCGCCAGCCTGCAGGCGCTCGCCGACACCGGCATGTCGTGGGACGACATCGACTGGTTCGTCCCCCACCAGGCCAACCTGCGCATCAACGAGCAGGTCGCCACCCTGGCGAAGATCCCGCCGGAGAAGTGCCTCAACACGATCCAGTTCTACGGCAACACGACCGCGGCCACGGTCCCGCTCACGATCGACCACTGGCGCCAGCAGGGCAAGGTCAAGCGAGGCGACCGCGTGCTGTCGACGGTCTTCGGCTCCGGCTTCACCTGGGGCGCCGCGATCTTCACCGTCTGATCGCCGCGGGAGCCGCCTCGGATTTCCACGAGCGGCGCCACCCAGGTTGACGCTTCCCCGAGGCCGGCGCGCGCGTATCCTCGCGGAACCGCGCACGCCCTGCGCGGAACGCCCGTTGCAACGGGGCCGGGTACTCGCTGGAGGTTGCGCGTGAAGAAGCTCCTGCCCTGGCTCTGGTTGCCCTGCGTCGCCGCCTGCGCCCAGCCCTCGGGCGATCCGCCGGGCGCGCCGTGGGGCGTGCCGATCACCGGCGGCACCATGCTGGTGACCCACGACGGCCACCAGGCGGTGATCGCCGATCCGGACGCCGACCGCGTCCTCACCGTCGACCTCGCCCGCGGCGAGACCGTCGGCGTCGTGAAGCTCCTGCCCGGCGACGAGCCGGGGCGCCTCGTCGAGGACGGCGCCGGCCGCGTCCACGTCGCGCTGCGGCGCGGCGGCGCGCTCCTCACCCTCGGCGGCGCGAACCACGACGACGTCCTCGCGCGGCGGGCGGTCTGCGCCGAGCCGCGCGGCCTCGCGTGGCAGGCGTCGACCGACGTCATCCACGTCGCCTGCGCCGGCGGCGACCTGGTCAGCCTGCGCGCGTCGGGCGGCGCGCCGATCCGCCACCTGCACCTCGATCGCGACCTCCGCGACGTCGTCGTCGAGGGCGACCACCTGCGGGTCTCGCGCTTCCGCACCGCCGAGCTGCTCACGATCGACGCCGGCGGCGCGGTCGTCGACCGGACGAGGTCGCCGACCACCCAGCGGTTCGTCGGCGGCGGGCCGATCATGGAGCCGCCGCAGAGCGGCATGGTCGACGCGATCCCGGCGGTCGCCTGGCGCACGATCGCGCTGCCCGACGGGCGCATCGCGATGCTCCACCAGCGGCAGGTGCAGGAGGTGCTCGACACCTCGCCCGACGGCTACCGCGGCGACTGCGGCGGCCCGGTCGAGACCGCGCTGTCGACGTTCGTGCCCGGCCAGCCGGCGTTCGCGTCGAGCCCGTCGTTCTTCGGCCCGCTCGCCGTCGACGTCGCGGTGGCGCCCGCCGGCGACCGGCTGGCGGTCGCGGTGGTCGGCCAGCAGGAGGCGTTCACGCTGCCGATCACCGCGCTCGAGCAGCCGGACAACGGCGACGGCTGCCGGGTGCCGGTGCCCGACACCGCGCGCGAGCCGCCGCTGCTCGAGGGGCGCGGCGCGCCGACCGCGGTCGCCTTCACGCCGTCGGGCGAGCTGGCGATCTTCTATCCCGAGGAGCCGTCGCTCGTGATCCGCAGCGCCGACGAGACGACCGAGCGCGCGATCACGCTGCCCGGCGAGCGCGGCGTCGACGACGGCCGCCGGGTCTTCCACATGCAGACCGCGTCGGGGCTGGCGTGCGCGTCGTGCCACCCGGAGGGCCGCGAGGACGGCCTGGTCTGGCAGTTCGCGACGCTCGGCAGCCGCCGCACGCAGATGGTGGCCGGCCACGTGCTCGAGCGCGCGCCGTACCACTGGGACGGCGACCAGACCGACCTGACGACGCTCATGACCAACGTCTTCACCGGCCGCATGGACGGCGGCGAGCTGTCGAGCGAGGAGGTCGACGCGGTCGGCGCGTTCCTCGAGCGGGTGCCGGCGCCGGCGCCCGCCGGCGGCGGTGACGAGGCGGCGATCGCCCGCGGCAAGGCGCTGTTCGAGTCGTCCGAGGTCGGCTGCGCGGGCTGCCACAACGGCGCGCTCCTGACCGACGGCCAGCGGGTCGCGGTCGGCACCGGCGGCGTCGACAACGCGGCGTTCAAGGTGCCGAGCCTGGTCGGCATCGGCGCGCGCGCGCCGTACATGCACGACGGCTGCGCGGCGACCCTGCGCGACCGCTTCGGCGCGTGCGGCGGCGGCGACGCGCACGGCCACACGTCGCAGCTCTCGGCGGCGCAGGTCGACGACCTCGTCGCGTACCTCGACTCGCTGTAGCGGCCCGGCGGCGGCGGGGCGCTACAGGTTGTAGGTCCGCAGCTTCTTGTAGAGGGTCGTGCGGTCGATGCCGAGCGCGGCGGCGGCGCGGGCCTTGTTGCCGCCGGCGGCGGCGAGGGC
>DASZXE010001131.1:0-4337 GCA_035546475.1 Kofleriaceae bacterium | reverse complement strand
CCGGGCGCCGCCGGCTCGCATCCCGGCGGCGGCGGCGGCGAGCCGATGCCGGGCGACAACGGCTGGCCGTGGGGCTCGTGGCAGATCCTCGGCCTGTTCGGCATCGCGGTGCTCGGCGTCATCGGCTTCATCCTCGTCGAGCGCAAGGTGCGCGATCCGATCCTCGACCTGCGGCTGTTCCGCCAGCGCGAGTTCTGGCTCGGCTGCGCCGCCGCCTTCACCGCCGGCCTGCCGTTCCTGTCGGCCATCATCTTCCTGCCGGTGTTCATGACCAAGGTCGCCGGCGCGTCGGCGAGCGAGTCGGGCCGCGTGATGATCCCGCTGACGCTCGGCATCGTGATCGCCAACATCACGTCCGGCCAGATGGTGTCGCGCCTCGGCCGCTACAAGCCGGTGCTGCTCGCCTCGCTGGTCATCCAGATCATCGGCTTCTTCATCCTCGGCTTCACCCTGACGTCGTCGACGACGCAGGCCGAGGTGTCGCTCAAGATGATCTTGCTCGGCGTCGGCCTCGGCCCGGCGATCCCGCTCTACACGCTCGCGATCCAGAGCTCGGTGCCGATGAACCAGATCGGCGTCGCCACGTCGACGGCGGTGTTCGCGCGCTCGGTCGGCGCGACCATGGGCGCCGGCATCGCGAGCACGGTGTTCGCGACCGCGCTGATCTCGGTGAAGATCACCGCGTTCGGCCCGGTGCGCTCGGCGTGGTTCCCCGGCATGACGCTGCAGCGCGCGATCCCGTCGGCCGAGGCGTGGACGCACGCGGCCCGCGTGCTGTTCCAGGTGTCGGGCGCGATCGCGGTGTTCGCGCTGCTGGTGACGCTGGTGCTGCCGGCGGTGCCGCTGCGCCGCCAGCCGGGCGCGCCGATCGCGATGGAGTAGCCGCCCGCGCCGCGCTACGCCGCCTCGCCGAGGGCGTGGGCGCCGCCGGCACCGTCGCCGCTCGAGTAGGCGCGCTCGCCGTGGAGCACGCCGTCGAGGCCCTCGTACTCGGTCTCGCGATCGACGCGGAGGCCGACGGTCGCGTCGATCAGCTTGAGCAGGCCGAAGGTCACGGCCACCGCCCACGCGCCGGCGGCGGCGAGGCCGAGCGCCTGCTCGCCGATGCGGGCCAGGCTGCCGCCGTGGTGATCGGCCGTGAGCGACGACGCCGCGAACGCGCCGGTGAGCAGCGCGCCGGCGGCGCCGCCGACGCCGTGGACGCCGAACGCGTCGAGCGCGTCGTCGTAGCCGAAGCGGGTCTTCAGCATCACGCCGCCGTAGCAGGCGAGGCCGGCGAGCAGGCCGATCGCCATCGCGGCGCGCGGCTCGACGAAGCCGGCCGCCGGCGTGATGCCGACCAGCCCGGCGACCAGCCCCGACGCGACGCCGAGCATCGTCGCCTTCTTCAGGCGGAACGCCTCGATGACGACCCACGCCAGCGCGCCGGTCGCCGCCGCCAGGTGCGTGTTCACCAGCGCCAGCGACGACAGCCCGCCGCTGGTCAGGGCCGACCCGGCGTTGAAGCCGAACCAGCCGAACCAGAGGAGGCCGGCGCCGAGCACCGTCATCGTCAGGTCGTGCGGCACGTGCGAGCGCGACGGGTAACCGGTGCGCTTGCCGAGGACGATCGCGACCACCAGCGCCGACGCGCCCGACGCCCAGTGCACGACCGTGCCGCCGGCGAAGTCGAGCGCGCCGCGCTTGGCGAGCCAGCCGCCCGGCCCCCACACCCAGTGCGCGATCGGGTCGTAGACGAGCGTCGACCACAGGAGCGTGAAGAGGACGTAGGCCGACAGCTTCATCCGCTCGGCGAACGCGCCGGAGATGAGCGCCGGCGTGATGATGGCGAACATCCCCTGGTACATCATGAAGAGCAGGTGGGGGACGGTGCGGCCGGCGCCGTCCATGCCGACCTTGTCGAGGCCGAGGAAGTCGAGGCCGCCGATCAGGCCGTGGTGGGTCGGCGCGAACGCGAGCGTGTAGCCGACCAGCGCCCACTGCACGGAGACGAGCGCGAGGGCGAGGAACGAGTGCATGTACGTCGACAGCACGTTCTTGCCCTGCACCATCCCGCCGTAGAACAGCGCCAGCCCGGGGGTCATCAGCATCACGAGCGCGGTCGAAACGAGCAACCACGCGGTATCGCCAGCGCTGATCTCGGTCATGTTCGTCCTCGGGTTCCTGGTGGCCTGAAGGGGCCTCCCGGACCGTAGCGGGCGCAGGTTTCCGCCACGTAAACGGCCCGCATCCGCGCCGCAAAACCTCTGCGGAGGCCGTCAGGCGCGCCACCGAGGGCGCCCGCGGCTCCGCCGGTTCGCGTACGCGGCCACGCGGTTCGTGCAGGCGGCGCTCGAGCAGGCCGGCGCGCCTGCGAGATCGTCGACGCGCCGTGCGGCGACCGCGACGCGCTGGCGCGGCTGACCGGCGGCGCCGCGGCCCGTTCCGACGCGCTGGCGCGGCTGCGGCGACAGCGCCCGCCGTGGTTGACCGCGGCCGAAAATGAGGCGGCCCCGCCGGAGCGGGGCCACCGGACCGAGCCGCGCGCGGCGGTCAGTGCTTGCGGCCGGTCAGCTCGAAGTCGGACGTGGCCGCGTAGCCGCGGACCTGCACGTAGATCTTCGCGGCCGACGGCAGCGTCACCTCGCACGCCTCGTTCGAGCCGTTCTTGTACGGGCGGCAGTCGTAGCTCGACGCGGTCGGCTCGCTGCCGATGCGGACGTAGAGGTCGGCGTCGGCGGTGCCGGTCATCGTGAAGGTGTACGTGCCGGCGCCCAGGGTCGGCGTCGGGAACTTCTGCGTCTGGCCCTTCTTGATCGTGCCGTGCGCGTCGAGGCCCGGCCACGCCGCCGGCTGGCCGCCCCCGCCGGGGACGAACGCGTTGTCCTGCTCGCCGGTCACCATCACCACCTGCGACTTGTCGACGCCGGCGAAGATCTGCTCGTACGTCTTCGGCGCGTCGTAGCTGGCCAGCCCGCGGAACAGGGCCATCGTCGCGCCCGGCATCGACGAGAAGAACGCCGGCATGCCGTTGTTGACGATGTCGACGTACTTCGTGCCGGTCGCGTCGTCGGGGTTGACCGCCTTGTGGGCGTCGGTGATCGCGCTGTCGACATACGCGTAGCTGTCGCAGCCGTTCTCGAACATGATGACGTACTGGCCGGCGACCCACCGGCCGGCGCGGGCGAGCGCGCGGACGTTGGCGCCGAGGCCGGCGTGGCCGTTGTAGACGATGAAGTCGGCGCGGGTCGACAGCGCCTCGTAGCGGCTCTTGAAGGCGGCGCCGCCGAGCGCGTTCAGGACGTTGTCGGTGAGGAGCGCGTTGATCTTGATCTGCTTGCCGTCGGGCCGCGTCGCGCGGAACTCGATGTCGGTCAACGACGCGCCGGGGTTGACCGGGATCGTCGCCGGCGTCGTCGTCACCGTGTAGCCGTGCAGCTCGGTCTTCACCGCGGCGATGAAGGCGTTCCAGCCGGCGATGCCCGCGTCGTCGGCGCCGGTCGCGCCGTCCTCGTACTTGCCGAAGATCGCGACGACGTTCAGGGAGTTGTCCTCCCACACCTTGTCGTACTCGGGGAACTTGCCGGTCGTGTTGACCGGCGAGACCGTCACCGAGGCGGTGGTCTTGACCACGTCGGCGGACGCCAGCGAGCAGCCGCTCTTCTCGGGCCGGAAGTAGTACCACATGCTGCCGGAGTCGACGTCGTGCGCGCCGGTGTCGACGCACGCGTGCGAGTACGCGGTGACGAACTTGTCGACGCCGCTGTACGCCATGTCGCGCGGCAGGGTCAGCGCGACCGTCGACGGCACGTTCGTCTTGTTGCCCCACGAGACGGGCATCCTCGCGTGGTAGGTGATCTTGGTGCGGCCCGCCTCCGGCGTGGTCTTCACGTTGGTGAGCTGCACCTTGTCGAGGCGGCCGACCGCGTTGCGGCCGTTGAGCTGGCCGATCGTGTAGAGGAGCTGGTCCTCGATCGTGTTCTGCGCGTCCCACGAGGCGTCGGTGACGAGCTGGCCGTCGAACTCGAAGTCGACGAACAGCGCGGCGGCGCTGGTGTCCGCCTTGCCGTCGGTGTCCTTCACGATCTCGCCCGCGTACGGGTCGTCCTCGGTGCAGGCCGCGAGCGGCAGGGTGAGGAGCGGGGTGCAGGCGAGAGCCAGGGCGCCGAGCTTCATGGTCGCCGGCCGGAGCAACGTTGGTGCCACCGGCGGGGCGCGCCAAGGTCGCGGAATGGCTGGGCCGGCGCGCGGCTGATCGAGTTGCCAGGCAGGCGGGGCCGCGGCGGCGTGGCGGGTCGGGTAGCCGGCGGAGCCGCGGGGGCGGCGGCGGCCGCGGTGGCTGACGGCGGCCGGCGGCG
>DASZXE010001130.1:0-9966 GCA_035546475.1 Kofleriaceae bacterium | reverse complement strand
GACGAGCCCATCGGCGACCAGCCCGGCGAGGCCCTCGGCCGGCAGCTCGGCGGCGGCGAGGAGCGCCCGCACCGCCGGCGCGTCGGCGGCCGCGGCCGGCGCGAGCGAGACGCCCGCCGGCAGCCAGGTGGCCGTCAGTCCGACCAGCCGCCGGAGGAGCTCGTCGCGCGCGGCGCGGAAGCGGGCGCGCATCGCGTCGGGCGTGATCGCCGGATCGTCGCTCGCCGGATCCTGGATCGGCCAGTGCAGCCTGCGCGCGCGGCCGAGCCAGAGCGGACAGACCTCCTCGGCGCACAGCGTGATCACCAGCTCGACGCCGGCCGGATCGATCGCGTCGACCGACTTGCTCGCGTGCCCGGCCAGGGCCACGCCGACCTCCGCCATCGCCTCGATCGCGTACGGGTTGACCCGCGACGGGCGGCTGCCCGCGCTGGCCACCGCGACCCGCCCGCCGAACAGCCGGCGCGCCAGCGCCTCGGCGAGCTGCGACCGCGCCGAGTTCGCCACGCACAGGAACAGGACGGACATGCGGATATCGTGATATATGCATTCCGTGCTGTCCACCGCCACGGACCTCGACCTGCGGTCGCTGTCGCGCCTGTTCCGCGCGCTCGGCGACGAGACCCGGCTGCGCATCGTCGCGCTCCTCGCCCACGGCGAGCTGTGCGTGTGCCACGTCGAGCAGGCGCTCGGCCTCAGCCAGCCGAACGCGTCGCGCCAGCTCGGCATCCTCAAGCTGGCGGGCGTCGTCGACAGCCGGCGCGACGGCACCTGGGTCTACTACCGGATCGCGGAGCAGGAGCACGAGCAGGTCGCGCGCGTGCTCGCGCTGCTCACCGACTCGCTCGGCGCCCGGCGCGCGCTGCGCACCGACCTCGTCCGGCTCCGCCGGAGCTGCGGGCCCGACGCGTGCAAGTGAGCCTCGGCCGCCGCGTCGCCGCCGAGGCGCTCGGCACCGCGCTGCTGGTCGCCGCGGTGATCGGCTCCGGCATCATGGGCCAGCGGCTCGCCGGCCCCGACGTCGCGCTCGCGCTGCTGGCCAACACGATCGCCACCGGCGGCGCGCTGGTCGCGCTCATCCTCACCTTCGGGCCGCTGTCGGGCGCGCACTTCAACCCGATCGTCACCGCCTGGGCCGCGGCGTCGCGCGCGCTGTCCGGGCGGGACGCGGCCGCGTACGTCGCCGCGCAGGTCGCCGGCGCGATCGCGGGCGCCGTCCTCGCCAACGCGATGTTCGACCTGCCGGCGGTGACCTGGGCGACGACGGCGCGCGGCACGACGGCGCTCCTCGTCAGCGAGGCGGTCGCGACGTTCGGGCTGCTCGGCGTCATCATCTCGACCAGCCGGCGCCACCCGGCGATGACGCCGTTCGCGGTCGCCGCGTACATCGTCGCGGCCTACTGGTTCACCGCGTCGACGTCGTTCGCGAACCCGGCGGTGACGATCGGCCGCGCGGTCAGCGACACCTTCGCCGGCATCCGGCCGCTCGACGTGCCGGCCTTCATCGCCGCCCAGCTCGTGGGCGGCGCGCTCGCCGGCGTCTGCTTCCGCTGGCTCGTCCCCGCGCGCGACCCCGACCCGCTGCGCGCGGCCGACTGATCGCCCGCGGCCGCGCGACCCGCGTTAGGCTGCGGGCCATGACGATCGAGCGGCTGGCCGCGATGGGCGGCGCGTACGGGAACCTGGCCGCGCTGGAGGCGTGCCTCGATGACGCGCGCGCGGCCGGCGCCGAGCGGCTGGCGTTCCTCGGCGACGGCATCGGCTGCTGCGGGCACTCGGCCGAGGTGGTCGCGATGATCCGCGAGCGCTTCGACGTGCTCGTCGCCGGCAACCACGAGGAGCAGGCGTTCGCGCGCTCGGAGAGCTGCGGCTGCGGCTACCCGTCGCCCGAGGACGAGGCCATCTCGTGCGAGGCGTTCCAGCAGGCGACGCGCGGGCTGCCCGACGCCGACGCCGACTGGCTCGGGACCTGGCCCGATCGGGAGATCGTCGAGCTCGCCGGCGGCCGCGTGCTGCTCTGCCACGGCAGCCCCGGCCACACGAGCGAGTTCCTCTACGAGGCCGAGCTCGACGATCTGCGGCTCGAGGCGTGGCTCGACACGTTCGACGTGCGCGGCTTCGTCTGCACCCACTCGGGGCTGCCGTTCGTGCGGCGGCTGCGCGGCGACCGGTTCGCCGTCAACTGCGGCGCGGTCGGCAAGGCCGATCACGACGGCGATCCGGCGGTGCACTACGCGCTCGTCGAGCTGCCGGCGAGCGGGCCGGCGCGGCTCGAGCTCCGGCGGGTCGCCTACGATCACGAGGCGTGGGCGCGGCGCATGGAGGCGGCCGGCATCGCGCCGATCTTCGTCGAGCCGGTCCGCACCGGCGTGTGGACGACCGGCGTCGCCAGCCTGCCGCCGGGCGAGCGCCACCGCTGGCTCCGCGCGGGCGCCGCGGCCCCGGCCCCGGCTCCGGCGTGGCGGCCGGAGCGCCTCGAGCGGCACCGCGTCCTGAGGACGCTCGGTGACGCGCTGGCGCTCGGGCTGATCGCCCCCGAGGAGGGCGGCCAGCTCACCGCGCTCTTCGAGCCCGACTTCCCGTTCTTCGCCGCCCTCCGCCACGCCGACAGCCTGCACGTGCACATCAAGGTCGACGACGTCGACGCCCTGCCCCACGCGGCGCTGCGCGCGTTCGGCAGCGCGCCCGAGAACGCGCGCCCCGGCTACATCAAGTATCCGTTCGCCAGCGGGCTCAACCTCATCTTCTCGTCGGTACCGATCGCCGACGACGATCTGCTCGCCGACGACGTCCGCGGACCGACACCGCCGAAGCCGTTCGTCGATCACCTCGGCGTCGACCTCCGCCGCACCACCGGGCTCGTGCGCGCGGCGTTCGACGACCTGCCCGCGCTCGCGCGCCGCGCCGGCTGGGCGTCGCGGCCGCAGGGCGGCGCCGGCCGGCCGGTCTTCTGCTGCCACGTCGAGGTCGCCGAGAAGCTGTGGGTCTACCCGCCTGCGGAGGGCAGCCGGTGGACGCGCCCGATCGAGCTGGCGTACGGTCCGCTGGTCGTGAAGGGCGAGATGCTCGGCTGCGACCTGCGGCCCATCGATCCGCGCCACCCGGCCGCCGGGCTGGTCGCGTGCGCCCCGGCGACCGCGCCCGCGGCACCGGTTGTCACCTCGCTGTCATCGACCGCGTCCACCCACTGACGGAGCCTCGTCCCATGCCCAGCTACTACCTGTCGGAAGACCTCGCCCGCTTCGGCGACATCGCCAGGACCAACCCGCAGCTCTTCGAGAAGTTCCTCGCCTGGTACGCGGCGACGATGGAGCCGGGCGCGCTCGACGGCAAGACGAAGAAGCTGATCGCCTACGCGGTCGCCAACGCGATCCAGGAGCCGTACTGCATCGACTCGTACGCGTCGGCGTGCACCGACGCCGGCGTCACGCCCGAGGAGCTGGCCGAGGCGCTGAACGTCGCCGCCGTCATCAAGGGCGGCGGCGTCGTCGCCCACTGGGCGCAGACGCTCAACACGATCGCGCGCAAGGGCTAGCCACGATGGCGCGGCGACTGCTGGTGATCGGCGCCGGCCCGAGCGGCCTCGCGGCGGCGCTCGGTGGCGTCGCCCGCGGGTTCGAGGTCGAGGTGCTCGAGCAGGGCACGATCGGCGCGTCGTTGCTGGCGTGGGGGCCGACCCGCTTCTTCTCGCCGCTGGCGATGAACCTGCCGCCGGGCGCGCGCGCGCTGCTCGGCGAGCGCTGCCCGCCCGACGACGCGATCGTCACCGGCCGCGCCTTCGTCGAGGAGGTCCTGCGGCCGCTCGCCGCCGCGCCGCCGCTCGCCGGCCGCGTCCACGAGGGCGCGCGCGCGATCGCGATCGGCCGCGCCGGCCGCAAGAAGGCCGAGTACGCCGGCCACCCGCTGCGCGGCGAGCGCCCGCTCCGCGTCCTCGTCGAGGAGGACGGCCGCGAGCGCTGGCTCGAGGCCGACCACGTGCTCGACGCGACCGGCGTCACCACGCCGACCGCGATCGGCGCCGGCGGCCTGCCCGCCCCGGGCGAGCGCGCCCACGCCGGCCGCGCGATCCGCGATCTCGGCACGCTCGACGCGCGCAGGGACGCGCTGGCCGCCGGCCGCGTGCTGGTCGTCGGCCACGGCCACTCGGCGGCGAACGCGATGAACGTGCTCGCGGCGCTCGCCGACGCCGGCGCCGGGCTCCACGTCACCTGGGCCGTGCGCACGCTCAACCAGCGGCCGTGCGTCGAGGTCGCGAGCGATCCGCTGACCGAGCGGCGCGACATCGTCGCCCGCGCGAACGCGCTCGCCGCCCGGCCGCCGGCGTGGCTGCGCCTCGAGCGCCGCGCGCAGGTCGAGGCGATCGCCGCCCCCACCGGCGACGCCGGCCCGCTCGCGATCACGCTGTCCGGCGGCCGGACGGTCCGCGCCGATCACCTGATCGCGCTCACCGGCTACCGGCCGGCGGCCGGCCTCGTCGACGAGCTGACCGCCGACGTCTCGCCGGTGACCGGCGGCGCCGCCGGCCTCGCGCGCGCGCTCGCCAACGTCACCGACTGCCTGGCGTGCCCGGCGGTCGCGCCGTCGGAGCTGGCGTCGGGCGAGCCGGGCTTCGCCTTCGCCGGCGCGCGCAGCTACGGCCGGTCGAGCACGTTCCTCCTGCAGACCGGCTACGCCCAGCTCGCGACGATCCTCGACGGCTTTGCAGCCTGAAGGCCCCGAGCGCAGCTCGGGCCGGGGTTGTCCTGTGTGGAGATCGGGCTCGGGGTTCGCCCCGAGGCCGATCGATCGACGAGAGGGTTGGCATTCTGGCCAACCCTCCGACCGTCCGAGCGGTCACGGGCAGGCCGGCTCGAGGACCTGCGTCAGGTAGCGGAAGGAGTTCTGCATCGGACCGGCGCAGACGCAGTCGCGCATGGCGTTGATGCCGCACGGCACGTCGGTGTCGGTGAAGGTCTTGTCGGCGACCGGCCCGCAATCGAGCAGGCTCGACATCTCGTCGGGGCACGAGTAGGCGACGTCGAGGCCGAACGTGTTGCCGAGCGCCTGCGCCGCCAGGTGGCACCGCAGATCGTTCGTCGTCACGCTGCTCCACATCACGAACGCGATGCCGCGGCGGAAGAACTTCGGCCCGCCCTCCGGCAGGCAGGCGTACGGCGCCGCGTACTGCAGGTTCGCGCCGGCGCCGATGTCGGTGCCGTGCGAGGCGAACACGACCTCCGTGTACTCGGCGATGCCGGGATCGACGTCGGTGAACTCGACGTCGAACGGCGCGAACTTCGCCTTCAGGCAGTTCATCACGCTCGCCCAGTTGTTCGTCCCGATGTTCGGCGCGACCACCTTGTACGAGCGGCCGACCAGCGTCGACGTGTTCGTCGTCGAGTCGTCGTCGGGGCCGGGGTTGTAGGTGCCGCCATTGCGGTTGAGGTAGACCAGCCGCGCGGGCGGGCACGACGGCGGCGCGTCGATGCGCGCGTCGACGGCGGCGTCGGTCGGTGCGCCGCCGTCACCCCCACAGGCCGCCAGCACGGTCGCGAGCCCGACCCGCGCGAGGACGAAGGACGACGCGCTGCCCCTCACCATGGGACGATCATAGACCTGCCGCGCGCCCGCGTGCCGCTGCCCCGCGCGACGCGCGCCCGCCGGCGGCCGCCCGGGCGGACGCCATCCGCCATGGCGGACGCCCTGTTGGCCCGAGCGGCGGTCCGTGCTACCGACCACGAATGGCCGATCGCCAGGACCTCCTCGCCGCTGCCGTCGCCGAGCGGATCGTCGTGCTCGACGGCGCCATGGGCACCATGATCCAGGCCCACGGCCTCGACGAGCGCGACTTCCGCGGCGACCGCTTCGCCGATCACCCGGTCTCGCTGCGCGGGTGCAACGAGCTGCTCGTGCTCACCCGCCCCGACGTCATCGAGGAGATCCACCTCGACTTCCTCCGCGCCGGCGCCGACATCGTCGAGACCGACACCTTCGGCGGCACGACGATCGCGCTCGCCGATTACAAGGTCGAGCACCTGGTCGAGGAGCTCAACCGGACCGCCGCGCAGGTCGCCCGCCGCGCCGCCGACCGCGCCGAGCGCGAGGACGGCCGCGTCCGCTGGGTCGCCGGCTCGATGGGCCCGACGACCCGCACCGCGTCCTTGTCGCCCGACGTCAACGATCCCGGCTTCCGCGCGGTGACGTTCGAGGAGCTGGTGGTCGCGTTCCGCCAGCAGGCGCAGGCGCTGCTCGACGGCGGCGTCGACCTGCTCGTCCCCGAGACGCACATCGACACGCTCAACATGAAGGCGGCGCTGTTCGCGATCGCCGGCCTGTTCGCCGACGGCGCCCGCCGGGTGCCGGTGATCGCCTCGGTCACCATCCCCGATCGGTCGGGCCGCACGCTGTCGGGCCAGACCCTCGAGGCCTTCTACAACAGCATCAGCCACGTCGACCTGCTCGCGGTCAGCATCAACTGCGCGCTCGGCGCCGACGACCTCCGCCCGCACGTCGAGGAGCTGGCCCGCATCTGCGCGACCCGCACGTGCGTCTACCCGAACGCCGGGCTGCCCAACGAGTTCGGCGGCTACGACGACACGCCCGTCCACATGGCCGGCGTGATCGGCGAGTTCGCGCGCGCCGGCTGGGTCAACCTGGTCGGCGGCTGCTGCGGCACCCGGCCCGAGCACGTCGCCGCGATCGCCGCCGCGGTGCGCGGGGTCGCGCCGCGCAGGCCGGTGACCCCGCCCCGCTACACGCGGCTGTCGGGCCTCGAGCCGCTGACGATCACGCCGGAGACCAACCTCGTCGTCATCGGCGAGCGCACCAACGTCACCGGCTCGGCCGCGTTCCGCCGCCTGATCAAGGACGACAAGTTCGACGAGGCGGTGGCGGTCGCCCGCCAGCAGGTCGACGGCGGCGCCAACATCCTCGACGTCTGCATGGACGAGGGGATGCTCGACGGCGTCGCCGCCATGCGGCGCTTCCTCAACCTCATCGCCGTCGAGCCGGACATCGCGAAGCTGCCGGTGATGATCGACAGCTCGCGCTTCGCGATCATCGAGGCCGGCCTCGCCTGCCTGCAGGGCAAGGGGCTGGTCAACTCGATCTCGCTCAAGGAGGGCGAGGCCGAGTTCCTGCGGCAGGCGCGGCTCGTCCGCCGCCACGGCGCCGCGGTCGTCGTCATGGCCTTCGACGAGACCGGCCAGGCGACCAGCGTCGAGCAGCGGGTCGCGATCGCGCGCCGCGCCTACAAGCTGCTCGTCGACGAGGTCGGCTTCCCGCCCGAGGATCTCGTCTTCGATCCGAACATCCTCACGATCGGCACCGGCATCGAGGAGCACGACGACTACGCGGTGTCGTTCCTCGCCGCGGTCCGCCAGATCAAGGCGGAGCTGCCGGGGCTCAAGATCTCTGGCGGCGTGTCGAACCTGTCGTTCGCGTTCCGCACCGCGCCGAAGGTGCGCGAGGCGATGCACGCGGTCTTCCTCTACCACGCCATCAAGGCCGGCCTCGACCTGGCGATCGTCAACGCCGGCCAGCTCGCGGTCTACGAGGAGCTCGACCCGACGCTGCGCGAGCACGTCGAGGACCTGGTGCTGAACCGGCGGCCCGACGCGACCGAGCGGCTGCTCGCGCTGGCGGCGACGCTCGACGGCAGCGCCGGCAAGACCGAGGACGAGGCGGCGTGGCGCAAGCTGCCGCTCGCCCAGCGGATGGCGCACGCGCTGGTGGTCGGCAACGCCGAGTTCGTCGACGTCGACGTCGCCGAGGCGCTGACGGTCTACGACCGGCCGCTCGCGATCATCGAGGGGCCGCTGATGGACGGCATGAACGTCGTCGGCGAGCTGTTCGGCGCCGGCAAGATGTTCCTGCCGCAGGTGGTGAAGAGCGCGCGGGTGATGAAGAAGGCGGTCGCGATCCTCGAGCCGCTGCTCGCCGCCGACAAGCGCGGCGCCGGCGCCGGCAAGGGCACGATGGTGATCGCCACCGTGAAGGGCGACGTCCACGACATCGGCAAGAACATCGTCGCGGTGGTGCTGCGCTGCAACGGCTACCAGGTGACCGACCTCGGCGTGATGGTGCCGGTGCAGACGATCCTCGACACCGCGGCGCGCCTGGGCGCCGACGTCATCGGCCTGTCGGGGCTGATCACACCGTCGCTCGACGAGATGATCACCGTCGCGCGCGAGATGGAGCGGCGCGGGCTGAAGACGCCGCTGCTGATCGGCGGCGCGACGACGTCCGGCAAGCACACCGCGGTGAAGATCGCGCCGGCCTACAGCGGCCCGGTCGTCCACGTGGCCGACGCGTCGCTGGCGGTCGGCGTGCTCGGCAAGCTGGTCGGCGCCGACCGCGAGACGTTCCTGTCCGAGACCCGGACGAAGCAGGCGTCGATCCGCGAGTCGCACGCGGCGCGCGACCGGCGGCCGCTGCTCGAGCTGGCGGCGGCGCGCGCGCGCCGGCTGGTGCCGGCGTTCGACGCGTCGACGGTGCCGGCGCCGGCGTTCACCGGCGTGCGCGAGGTGTCGGCCGACCTCGGCGAGCTGCTGGCGTGGATCGACTGGTCGCCGCTGTTCCACACCTGGGAGCTGTCGGGCACCTACCCGAAGCTGCTCGACGATCCGAAGAAGGGCGACGCCGCGCGCAAGCTGTTCGCCGACGCGCAGGCGCTGCTGTCGCGGATCGTCGAGGGCGGCCTTCTGCGCGCGCGCGGCGCGTGGGGCTTCCTGCCGGCGCACGCCGACGGCGACGATCTGGTCGTGCTCACCGACGACCGCCGCCACGAGCGGGCGCGCATCCCGATGCTGCGCCAGCAGGAGGAGCGCGAGCCGTGCCTGTCGCTCGCCGACTTCGTGGCGCCGGCGGGCGCGGGCGTCGCCGATCACGTCGGCCTGTTCGCGGTCACCGCCGGGCTCGGCCTCGACGAGCTCGTCGCCGGCTTCGACGCCGACCACGACGACTACCACGCGATCATGGCGAAGGCGCTCGCCGACCGGCTCGCCGAGGCGATGGCCGAGTGGCTGCACGCGCAGGCCCGGCGCGCGTGGGGCTACGGCGGCGACGAGCGGCTGACCCACAACGACCTCATCGCCGAGCGCTACCGCGGCATCCGTCCGGCTTTCGGATACCCGGCCTGTCCCGATCACCGGCCGAAGCGGACGCTCTTCGAGCTGCTCGACCACGCCGACCACCACGGCATCCACCTGACCGAGAGCCTGGCGATGGTGCCGACCGCGTCGGTGTCGGGGCTCTACCTCGCCCACCCGGACGCGAAGTACTTCTCGGTCGGCCGGGTCGGCAAGGACCAGGTCGAGGACTATGCGCGCCGGTCGGGCGTCGCGGTCTCCGAGATCGAGCGGATGATCCCGTCCAACCTGGCCTACTGAGAAAACAAAGAAGATCGGGCTCCATACCCAACCCCTCCCCCGCAGAACGCCGCGAAGGCGCGCCGGCCGCCCGAAGTCTGCCCTCGCCGGCCCCTCACCGGGCGCCCGGTACACGGCCGGCGATCGCTGACAGGATCGGCCCAGACGCCTCTTCGAGGGGCGCGCGACGAGCCAGGCGATCGATCTTGCTTGCACGCACCCGGTGGGCGGCATCGTCATGCTGGCCGACCCTGTGAGCGCCCGAGCGACCGCGTGGGTGCGAATCCGGGAACCGGGCACCGCGATTCGTCTGCCGCGTCGGTTCCCGCGCACCGTTCTCGCCGAGCCGATGAAGGTCCGGCTCCGGCCTCCGCTCCCGGGTCGTCGCGAAGAGCTCACACGGGCGAAATTGGCGGTTGGCGAGCGCCGGGGTGTAGCATCCGCTCAGACGCGGCCCTGGGGGCCGCCCGCCGCGGCGTCGCCGCACTGGAGGACTCCCATGCCTTTCGTGATGATTCTCATCGGTCTGCTCCTCATCGTGGCCAGCATCCTCGCGGTGTCCGGCTTCATCATCAGCAAGAAGCCGGAGGCGAAGCAGCTC
The DNA here is from genome assembly GCA_035546475.1 of Kofleriaceae bacterium. GTDB lineage: Bacteria > Myxococcota_A > Polyangia > Haliangiales > Haliangiaceae > UBA2376. The sequence continues at coordinate 18 of DASZXE010001130.1, read as the reverse complement.
ATCGACAAGATCGTCCCG
>DASZXE010001129.1:0-5311 GCA_035546475.1 Kofleriaceae bacterium | reverse complement strand
GGAGTCGACCGACCTGAGCAAGGTCGTGCGCTGCGACTACGGCGCCGACCTCGTCTACACCGAGCTGGGCGAGCGCGCGCTCGACGGCTGGCGGCGGTGGAACGCGGCGTGGCCGCGCGCCCGCTTCCACGAGACCGGCGTCGCGTTCCTGACCCGGGCGCCGATGGAGCCGGGCGGCTTCGAGCACGACAGCCTCGCCTTGCTCGCGCGGCGCGGCCACCGCATCGAGCGGCTCGACGGCGACGCGATCGCGCGGCGGTTCCCGGCGTACCGGCCGGGCGCGCTGGTCGACGGCTACTTCCACGCCGAGGGCGGCTGGGCCGAGGCGGCGGCGACGGTCGCCGACCTCGTCGCCCAGGCCCGCGCCGCCGGCGTCGACGTGCGGGCCGGCGTGAAGGTGACCGCGATCGCCGACGACGGCGTGGTCACCGGCGGCGGCCTCGTCCGCGCCGACGAGGTCATCGTCTGCGCCGGGGCGTGGACGCCGGCGCTGGTGCCGGCGGTGTCGTCCGCCTTCCGGACAGTCGGCCAGCCGGTCTTCCACCTGCGGCCTGCCGACCCGGCGCTGTTCGACGCGGCGCGCTTCCCCGTCTTCGGCGCCGACCTCTCGCGCACCGGCTCCTACGGCTTCCCGCTCACCGACGGCATCGTCAAGATCGCGAACCACGGCGCGGGGGTCGCGATGAGCCCCGACGACCCGCGCACCGTGCCGGCCGCGATGCTCGCCGACGTCCGCCGCTTCGCCGCGGCGACGTTCGCGCCGCTCGACGTCGTCCACGCCCACCTGTGCGTCTACGGCGACACCCTCGACGGCCACTTCTGGATCGATCGCGCGCCCGGCCAGCCGCGAGTGCTGGTCGCCGCGGGCGGCTCCGGCCACGCCTTCAAGTTCGCCCCGCTCCTCGGCGCGCTCATCGCCGACGCCGCCGACGGCGCGCTCCACCCGCGCTTCCGCGCCCGCACGCTGACGGCCGTCACCCGCGGCGACGCCGCCCGCTCGTGAGCGAGCGCAACGGCGCGCCCGCGTGCGATGCTCGCGCCGTGAGCTTCGACCTCGACGGCGCGCTGCGACGGTTCCGCGACGACGGCTTCGTGATCCTGGAGGGCGGCCTCGACCGGGCCGCGCTCGACGAGCTGACCCGCGCGCTCGGCGTCTTCGAGGACGGCCGGCCGCGCGGCCGCAACGACTTCGAGGGCGAGGCATCGACGCGCGTCTACAGCCTCGCCGGCAAGGGCGACGTCTTCCGCCGCCTCGCCGAGCACCCGTGGGTGATGGCGATGTGCGACGCGCTGCTCCTGCCGCACTTCCTGCTGTCGACCCTGCAGTCGATCCGGCTGCACCCGGGCGAGACCGCGCAGCCGTGGCACACCGACGACGCCTTCTACCTGGTGCCGCGCCCGCGCCCGTCGACGCTGGCGGTGTCGGTCATCTGGGCGATCGAGGAGTTCACCGAGGAGAACGGCGCGACCGAGGTCATCCCCGGCAGCCACCGCTGGGCCGGCGAGCACCCCGACGACCGCGCGCACGAGGTCGTGAAGGCGGTGATGCCGGCCGGCTCGTGCGTGGTCTTCGACGGCGCGACCTGGCACCGCGGCGGCGCCAACCGCTCGGCGACCGCGACGCGGCTGGCGATCAGCCCGCAGTACAACCAGCCGTACCTGCGCCCGCAGGAGTCGCAGCTCCTGATCGTGCCGCCCGACGCCGCGCGCGCCTGCACCGATCGCGTGCGCTCGATGCTCGGCTACAGCATCCACCCGCCGTTCGTCGGCCAGGTCGACGGCATGCACCCGCTGCGGCTGGTCGACGCCAGCTACCGCGGCCGCAAGGGCGCCGACCGCGCGACCGCCGACCGCATCCTCGCCCGTCCCTCCTCGCTCTTCGACGACCGCGACTGACGCTCCGAGCGGCGCGGTCGGCCTCGGCCGCCTCGCGCGCGAACGGCAGGCCCGCGTGCGCCTGCGCGAGCAGGAGCCGGCGCGCCGGGGTCCCGGCGTCAGGTGCCCGCGAACGCGCGCTCGAGCGCGGCGACGTCGGGCTTGCTCATCTTCATCATGGCGGCGAAGGCGCGGTCGCGCGCGGCGCGATCGGTGCTGGTCATCCACGACGAGACCTGCGACGGCGTCACCTGCCACGACACGCCGAAGCGGTCCTTCAGCCAGCCGCACGGCCCGTGGCTGCCGCCGCCGGCGACGAGCTGGTCCCAGTAGCGATCGACCTCGGCCTGATCGGCGCACCTCACCTGCAGCGACAGGCCCTCGTCGAAGCGGAACGGGTGCGGGCCGGGCCCGTCCATCGCGGCCAGGTGCTCGCCGGCGAGGACGAAGCGCGCGTGCATGACGCCCTGGTCCGGGCCCTGGCCCGGCGCGAACCGCTGGACCTGCTCGATGCGGCTGTCGGGGAAGATCGAGGTGTAGAACCGCATCGCCTCGTCGGCGTGGCCGAGCTGGTCGCCGACGAACATGAGGCTCGGCACGATCCTCGCCGGCGGGCGCTCGCCGACGAGCATGACCTGCCACGTGACGCCCCACCGATCCGCGACCCACGCGTAGCGCTCGCTCCACGGATAGCTGCCGAGCTCCATCAGGTCGTGGCCGCCGGCCGCGAGCGCGCCGTGGAGTCGATCGACCTCGGCCGCGTCGTCGACGAGGACGAAGAACGACACCGACGGGTTCGGCCGGAACCTCGGCCCGCCGTTCAGCAGCGTGAACCGCAGCCCGGCCACCTCGACCTCGACGGTGAGCACGCTGCCGCGCGGCTTGCCGCTCGGGTTGTCGGCGTCGTCGGGATAGTGCGACGTCGTCACCACGCGACTGCCGGGGAACAGCCCCGCGTAACAGGCGCCGGCCGCCTCGGCCTGGTCATCGAGCCAGATGCACGGAACGATCGGGTTGCCCATGGCCCGATCTACCACCGTCGCGCCGGCGCCACGCGCGCGCCGCGACGGATTGGCGCGGCGCGCGTTGCCTCGCCCGCGCGTGGGGTAAGGTAGCGGCCCAACCACGGGACCAGAGGTGACAGCATGCTACGTCTCCAGCACTGGCTCTTCGCCCTCGGCCTGGTGACCGCCTCGGCGATCGGCGCGCGGAGCGCCGGCGCGCAACCGGACGGCGACCACGGCGGCACAGGCGACCGCGACCACGGTGACCGCGACCACGGCCGGGATCACGGCGGCGATCACGGCGGCGATCATCCCGGCGACCACGCCGACGATCACGGCGGCGATCATCCCGGCGATCACGCGGGCGATCATGGCGGCGACCATCCGGGCGATCACGCGGGCGACCACGGCGGCGATCATCCCGGCGATCACGCCGACGACCACGGCGGCGATCATCCCGGCGACCACGCCGACGACCACGGCGGCGATCATCCCGGCGACCACGCCGACGATCACCACGGCGATCAGGGCGATCACGATCGAGGCGGCCCCGGCGAGGCGCCCCCGCCCCCGCGCCCCGAGCCGCACGAGAACCACCCCGGCCAGGTCTGGGTCGACGGCAACTGGGACTGGAAGGGCGGCACGTGGGCGTGGACGCCCGGCCACGAGGAGCCGCAGCAGGCGGGCAAGCACTGGCGCGCCGGCCACTGGGATCAGCAGGGCGATCACTGGCAGTTCTCCGCCGGCGCGTGGCTCGACGACGCGCCCGGCGCGCCCGACGACCGCCCGCACTCGCCACCACCGCCGCCGCGGCACGAGGACCACGATGCCTCGCAGCCGGGCTCGGTCTGGATCGACGGCCGCTGGGACTGGAAGGACGGCCAGTGGAACTGGACGGCGGGCCGCTGGGAGCACGAGCGGCCGGGCATGGCCTGGCGCCCCGCTCGCTGGGAGGCCCGCGACGGCGCCTTCGCGCTCGTCGACGGCGCGTGGGTCGCGGCGGGCGCCGGCGATCACGGCGGTCCCGACCACCACGGCGATCATCACCGCCACGACTGGCGCGTCGATCGGCCCGCGGTGACCAGCTTCTGGCCGGCGAAGGGCAAGGTCGGCACGCGGATCGTCATCCGCGGGACCAACCTGCCGGCCGACGCGACCGTGCGCTGGAACGGTCAGCCGGTGGCCGGCGCCCGCGTCGAGGGCGACCGGATCGAGCTGACGGTGCCGCCGGGCGCGACCACCGGCGAGCTGAGCGTGCAGCCGCCGCACGGCCGGCCGCTCGCCGTCGGCACGTTCGAGGTCGCCGCCGGATACGACGCCGCGGCCGAGGAGCGCCGCCTCGCGGCCCAGGCCCAGGCCCAGGCCGCGCAGGCGTGGGCGGCGCGCCAGAAGCAGCTCGCCAAGGACCAGGCCGCGCGCGAGGCGGCGCTCGCCGACCTCGTGCGCGAGCGCGCCGAGTCGCGCGAGCAGCGGCGCGACCAGCGCATCGCCGAGCTGCGCGCGCGCTGGGAGACCGCGTTCCTCGCCGACCCGGAGACCCAGGACGAGCTGACGCTGCACGCGCAGCGCCAGGCCGAGCTCCAGCGCATGCGCGACCTCGCGGACACGATGGCGAACGGCAAGCTGGCGGTCCGCGTCGAGGTCGCCCAGCAGCGAGAGGACCAACGACACCAGGCCCGCATGGACGCGCTCCACGCGGCGTTCGGGAGGAACCCGTGAAGAAGATCGTCATCATGCTCGCGGTCGCCGTGCTCGCGCTCGGCGCGTGCGGCAAGAAGAAGGGCAACGAGGCGCCGGCGGCCGGCAGCGGCTCGATGGCCGGCTCCGGCTCGATGGCCGGGTCGATGGCCGGCAGCGGCTCGATGGCCGGCTCGATGGCCGGCAGCGGCTCGATGGCCGGCAGCGGCTCGATGGCCGGTTCCGGCTCGGCGGCCGGCAGCGCCACCGCCGACGCCGTCGACGTCCCCACCGACGTCGACTTCGAGGAGCAGGCCGAGCAGCAGATCACCGAGAAGAACGTCGAGGCCCAGGTGAAGGAGCTCGAGGGCCAGCTCGCGCAGCAGTAGCGCGCGTCGGCGCAGCCGGCCGCGCGTGCGGCCCGGCGTCAGCGCGGATCGTCGAGGACGTCGTCGACGTCGGAGCCGACCGCCGGCGCGGGTGGGCTCGTCGCCGGCTCGTCGCCGGCGGCCGGCGTGGGCCGCGGCGGCGTGACGCCGCCGTCGAAGCGCGGACGGGCGCTGCGGCCGGCGTCGTAGATCGGGATGCCGGCGTCGCGCGGCCCGAGCAGGCCGGCGTCGACCTGCACCGGCGCGTCGAACGGCGCCAGCGGCGGCGGCGAGGCGTCGGCGACCGCGGCATCGACCGGCGCGGGCGTGCGCGGTCCGCCGGCGTCGACCCGGCCGGCGTCGACAACCCCCGCGTCGCCAGGGCGG
>DASZXE010001128.1:0-1998 GCA_035546475.1 Kofleriaceae bacterium | reverse complement strand
AGCGCCGTCGCCTCGGCGAGCAGATCGCGCTGGCCCGCCGGCGTGCGCGCGCGGCCGCAGGGGGCGCCGCGTCCGGCCCGGTGCCCGCCGAGGATCCGGCCGACGTCGTCATCTCCGTCGAGCAGGTCCGCGCGCCGCTGCGGGCGTCGCTCGAGGACGCCATCCCCATGCTGGCCGACTGCTTCCCGCCGCCCGGCGACGACGGTGGCTTACGCCCGCCGGCGGTCGCGACGATGACGCTCACGAGCGATCCCGACTTCGGCACCGTCATCGACACCGCGCAGGTCACCGACGCCGACGGCCACCCGCTGCCGGCCGCCATCGACACCTGCCTGCGCGATCGCATCGACTCGCTCGCGCTGCCGCCGCTCGGCAACGGCGGCAAGCTGCCGCTCCAGTACAGCTTTCGCTTCGACGACGACGACTGATCGCGGCCGCCCACCGCGAGGACGCGGTACCGTCCCCGCATGCTGGACCGGCTCCGCAAGCAGCTCCGCAGCGCCGCCTGGCACGCGCGCGACGAGGCGTGGCACCGCGGCTGGCGGGCGATCCGCGCGGTGACGACGCCGTGGGCGCGGCCTCACTACGAGGCGGCGCGGGCGCGCGTCGAGCCGGCGGGCGCGGCGCCGCGCGACGTCGTGCTCGACCGCGCGCTCGTCGACGGCTGGCTGCGCGAGGCAGCGCCGCCGGACGTGCCGTTCGACGCGGTCGTGCTCGACGCCGCCGGGCTGCGGGCGCGCTTCGGCGACGGCCCGCGCGAGCGCCGCAGCCTGCACATGCACGGCAAGCTGCGCATGACCCACCGCGCGATCCCCGGCCCGGCGGTGATCGTGATCGCCCTGTTCAGCGACGTCGCCGCCGACTACTTCGTCGAGAGCATGGCCGCCGACGTCGCGGGCCGCATCAACGCGCGCTACGGCGACGGCGTCGCCACCGCCGACACCCAGGCGGGCGTGCCGGTCATCCTGAAGGAGGTCGCGGCGGCGGCGGGGCTGGGGACGATCGGCAAGAACGCGCTCCTCTTCTCGCGGCGGTTCGGCTTCAACTGCAAGCTCAACGTCGTCTTCCTCGACGCGCCGGTCGATCGCTACGATCCGACGCCGGTCGGCGACGCCTGGAAGCTGCCCGACTGCGCGACGTGCAACCTGTGCGTCGAGGCGTGCCCGGTCGGCGCGTTCGACGATCACGTCATCACGCGGACCGAGTCGTGCGACCGGCTGATCGCCGGCGACTTCTTCGGCCCGCGCCGCGATCACATGTGCCGCGCGTGCATCACCCGCTGCCCGGTGTCGAACGACGTGCTGCGCCAGCTTCGCGCCGAGGGCGCGCCGCGCCGCGTCTTCTGGGACAACGAGGCGCAGATGGCGCTCGCCGCCAACCTCATGATGGACCGGCCGTCGTTCCTCGTCTGGCTGATCCAGCGCTACTACTACGGCTCGGGGCTGCCCGACCGCGAGCGCGACGAGAAGAAGGGCTACGCCGACAGCCTGACGGAGGCGATGAACGTCAGCACGTCGGACCGGACGCGCGACGGCTGGCGGCTCGCCGCCCTGCGCAAGCGCGACGGCGGCTGACGGCGGCCATGGCTCCCGACGGCGCACCGCGCGCGATCGATGCTGCCCGGCCGCCGGACGAAGTGGCCGCGCGGCCGTGGCTGCGCCGCACGGTCGAGCTGCACGACGAGCTGGCGGCGATCGCCGACGTCGCGCCGTGGTGGTGGCTGCTGGCCGGGGCGGTCGCGCTCGCCGAGCCGCACGCCGGCGCCGAGACCTACCTCGCCTGCGACGCCGAGCCGGACGGCGACACCTTCATGGCCTACCCGGCGGCGGCGGCCGCCGACGATCCGGTCGGCGCGGCGCTCGCCGGGGCGCGTGCCGCCCGCACGGCGCTGCGCGAGCTCGACGGCAGCCTGCCGGACCAGCCGCTGGCGGTCACGATCGACCGGGCGCGCGGCGCCGCGGTCGCGCCGAGCGCGCTCGACGTCGCGGCCTTCGCCTG
>DASZXE010001127.1:0-7667 GCA_035546475.1 Kofleriaceae bacterium | reverse complement strand
GCGGGCGCCGGCGCGCCGGGGTGGACGACGTGGGCGGTGACGGCGAGCGCGGGCGGCGCCGCCGCGCCCACCACCGAGGCGTCAGCCATGCGGCCGCCGCTGCAGCTTGTTGACGAGGTAGATGATCGCCACGGCGCCGACCGTGATCAGGATCGACATCGTCGCCGCGTCGCGCTCGCGATCGGCCTGGATCGCGTCGTAGATCGCGAGCGACGCCGTCTGGGTCTCGCCGGGGATGTCGCCGGCGATCATGAGCGTGACGCCGAAGTCGCCGAGCGCGCGGGCGAAGCCGAGCATGAGCCCGCCGACGATGCCGGGCGCCGCCAGCGGCAGCGCGATGGTGAAGAACGCGCGCGTCGGGCTCGCCCCGAGCGTGCGCGCGGCCGCCACCAGCGTCGGATCGACCTGCTCGAACGCGCTGCGCGCCGCCTTGACGACCAGCGGCAGCGAGCCGATCGCCGCCGCGATCACCGCGCCGGTGACGGTGAAGACGATCGTCTGCCCGAACAGGTCGTGCCACAGCTCGCCGAGCGCGCTGTGGCGGCCGAGCGCGACCAGCACGTAGTAGCCGAGCACGGTCGGCGGCAGGACCATCGGCGCCGCCAGCACCGCGTCGACCAGCTCGCGCGCCGGCGTCGTCCGCCGCGACAGCAGGTAGCCGAGCCCGATGCCGGCGATGCCGGTCAGGAGCGTCGCGATCACCGCGACCTCGAGCGACAGCGCCAGCGGGTCCCAGTCCATGCGCGCCGCGATTGTACCGGGCCGCCGGCCCGTTACGGCAGGGCGGTGGGCGTCTCGCAGCGGGCGGCGGCCACGCACGCCTCGATGACGGGGCGGCTGGCGGCGTCGCGCAGGGTCGGCCGCACGAGGCAGGCCGGCGGCGCGGTCGGGTCGGGCGTGCAGGTCGCCGGCGGCGGCACGCAGCGGAACAGCACGCGGTTGTGCGGGTAGTCGACGTCGAGGACGGCGCCGCCGAGCGCGTTCATGCCGAGGATGCCGTCGACCTCGGGCCGCGCCGGTCGCAGCTCCGCCCGCAGCGCCTGCAGGGTCGGGTCGGTGTCGGGGACGACCACGACGTCGATCGGCGTCGCCGGCACCAGCTCGAGCACCGCCGGCGCCGCGCAGAACGGGTCGCCGCCGCACGGGCAGTCGTCGGTGGTCAGGCAGTTGCGCGCGGTCAACAGCCGGTTGGCGTACGCGTCGTGGCAGGCGCCGCGCGACGACGAGCCGCCGCCCGCGATGTCGATCGCCGGGATGGTCGCCAGCCGCCCGCTCACCGGCCCCGACGGCAGCATCACGCTCGTCGCCGGCAGCGACGCCAGCGGCTCGCCGCCGTGCTCCTGCCGCCACTGCTCGTAGCGCGCCTCGCCGAGGATCGACACCCCGATCCCCGACGACAGCACCATCGCCGCGTCGGTGCCGGTGACCGCGATCGGCCGCTCGCGCGGCGGCGTCTCCTGCAGGCAGACGTCGACGGCGATGCGGAGGCCGTCGAACGACAGCTCGGTGTCGCCGACCACCAGCGTGCCGCCGCCGTAGAACGGCGCGGGCAGGAGCGCGTCGCACGCGTCGTCGCGGGCCTGGTCCGAGCCGGCGATCTGGTCGAAGACGAACATGCGGCTGGTGTCGGGCTCGAAGCGGATCGCGTCGTCGCGCAGGGTATCGGCGCCGATCACCGCGCCGATCGGCGTCGGGCTGGCCGGATCGCCGATCGGGCAGGCGCCGGCCGTCGAGCACGGGTGGAGCAGGAGCGCGGTGGTGTCGAACCGCGCGCGCGGCACCGTCGTCGCCGCGCCCGGCGTCGGCGGCGCCAGCATCGTGAGCGTCACGCCGCCGCGGCGGGGCGGCGGGCCCTCGAGGTCGATGACGGTGACCGGCGACAGGACGTCGACGACGGCCGGGTTCGCCGCCGCGCCGCCCGGGTCGAGGTCGCTCGTGAAGCCGACCGTGAACGCGCCGGCGGCCCGGCCCGCGTAGATCGGGAACGGGTCGCCGTCGTGCGTGTCGCCGTCGCCGCACCCCGCCCCGAGCACGGCGAGCGCACCGAGGACGCCGAGGCCGACGACAGTCCGCACGCCCTGAAGCTACCACCCGTTCGACGCGCGGCCGTCGCCTGGCGACGGTTCGCGGCGCGGGGCCGGCGGAGCCGGATCGCGCCCGCTCACCAGCGGACGTCGGCGAAAGGCAGCTCGACGACGGTCGCGCCGCGCCCCTCGACCTCGACCCGGTCGCCCGGCGTCCACGCCGTCCGGTGCAGCATGGCCAAGGCGATCGGCCCGAGCCGCGGCGACACCACCGCCGACGTCACCGTGCCGGCCCGGGCCTTCGCCGGGTGCACGACCACCGCGCCGGCCGCCACCGCGCCGCCGCCGTCGTCGAGGCGCAGGCCGCGCAGCGTCCGTTGCGACTGCCCCTGCGCGTGCACGCGGAACACCGGCTCCTGCCCGACGTAGCAGCCCTTGCCGTAGTCGAGCCGCGCCGCCAGCGGCGTCTCGAACGGGAAGCAAGCGTCGTCGACGTCGACGCCGTAGCGCAGCATCCCCGCCTCGACGCGCGCGACCTCGACCTCGGCCTCGGTCGCCGCCGGCCCCGGCAGCGGCCCGCGCTCCATCGGCGCCAGCCACGCCTGCGCCGGGTCGGTCCAGCGCGCGAACGCCTCCAGCTCGAGCACCGCCGACGTGACGTCGTCCATCACCGCGTACCGTTCGAGCAAGGCGAGCGTCGGCGCCACCAGCGCCGGCTCGCAGTGGACGAGCAGCCGCTCCGCCTCGCGCGTCACCTCGACGACCGACAGCACCCGGCCCTTGGGCGACAGGATCGCGCCCCAGCCGTGGCCGCCCTCGGGCAGCCCCTCGACGTTGACGGTCGTGAGGCCGTGGAGGAACCGCAGCCGGTCGGCGCCGGTGACCTCCAGGTGCCCCCAGCGCGAGCGGTCGACGATCAGCACGCGGCGCGGCTCCCTGCCGTCGTCGAGGTCGTCCGCGATCGCAGGCTCGGTCGCGTCATCGGTCGCGTCATCGGTCCCGTCATCGGTCGCGTCATCGGTCCGACTGTGGCGCACGGCCCGCCGCGCGCAAGCGGTCGGCGCGCCGGGCGAGCGCCGCCTGGTGGCGCCGCTCGTCGTCGGGGCCGTCGAGCTCGAGCGCCGGCACCGGCCGCGGCACGCCCCGCTCGTCGACGGCGACGAACGTCAGGTACGCGCGCGTCGTCAGCCGCCGGCTGCGGGTCGCCATGTCCTCGGTCTCGACCCGGCAGCCGACCTCCATCGAGGTCCGCGCCGCGTAGTTCACCTGCGCCGCCAGCACCACGACCTCGCCGACCCGCACCGGGTTCAGGAAGTCGAGCCGGTCGATCGACGCGGTCAGCACCGAGCCGCCGGCGTGGCGCATCGCGGCCACGCCCGCGCAGACGTCGATCCACTGCATCATGACGCCGCCGAACATGATCCCGGCCGCGCCGTTGGTGTGCGACGGCATCACGATCTGCGTCATCACGCAGCGGGTCCGCCCCGGCGTGAGCCGCTCGGACACCGCCGACGGCACGCAGTCGGGCACCGCGGGCGTGGTCACGCGCGGCGCTACTTCTTCTTGGCGGGCGCGGGCGCGGGCTTCTTGACCGACTTGGCGGCGGTGATCCGGCGCTTGATCCGGGCCTTCAGCTTGTTCTGGCTCTTGCGGCGGCGCATCTTGAGCGACTTGCGGCTGTCACGACGACCCATGGCAGGCTCCTACGTTGGCGGGCGGCGAGTATTGAGACGTCCCGCGACGTCTGTCAACCCGCCGCCGCGCCCGAGGTCTCCTGCGACCGACGCAACGGGGCTCGCGGAGAAGGTCGCGCGCGCCCGGCGGCGGTGGCGGCGGTGGGGAGGGGGCAGCCCTCGGGATCAGATGCGGATCGCGAGCGCGGCCGACAGGTGGATCGAGCCGCGGTTCTCGTCGAGGCGGTCCCAGCCGGCCTCGCCGACCACGTCGAGCGTGCGGATCGGCGTGAACTGCACCAGCGCGCGCAGCGAGGTCGGCGCGTCGGCGCCGCTGAAGTCGTTGAACGTCACCCCGAAGCGGCCCGACACGACCAGGTCGGGCGCGAGCTGGTAGAGCACGCCGCCGTCGAGCCGGAAGAAGCCGTCGGACTGGATCGTCCCCGACGTCAGCTCGTCGACCGCCGCCTCGTTCGCCTTCTCCTTGCGGAGGTCGGGCAGGAACTTGTCGCTCTGCACCTTGAACGCGACGACGTCCTCGAGGCCGACGATGGCGAAGCGGTCGCCGAAGCGGAACTTCACCGGCGCGCCGAGCACGAAGCCGATCGCGAACGGGTCGACGTACATCGGCACGGTCAGCCGCGGCGCGATCCAGTCGGCGGCCAGGTAGGTCAGGTCGAGCGCGACCGCCTTGCCGGTGTTGAAGCGCACCTTGTCGCGCTTGCCGTCGTCGTAGAAGCCGCCGATGCCGTACTGCAGGCCGAGCTGGACCTGGCGCGTGATGCCGTAGCGGGCGCGCAGCGCGAACTCGGCGTCGACCGGCGTCGGGTAGAACAGCGCCTCGAGCCGGATCTCCGACGTGAAGTCGGGCAGGGTGAGCGGCCGCAGGACCTCGGTGATCGGGTACGCGCCGGTGCGGCTCTTCGGCGTCGTCGGCGTCTGCGCCGGCGTCTGCACGCCGATCTTCGGCGCGTCCTCGTCCTCGTCGCCGGTGTCGGCCGGCGTGGTGTCGCCCTCGAGCTCGACCTCGCTGCCCGCGCCGGCGCCCGCGTCGGCGCCGCTGCCCGAGCCGGAGCCCGAGCCCGAGCCCGCGGCGGACCCCGCGCCGGTGCCGGCGGCCGGCGGGGTCTGGGCATGGGCCGCGTAGGCCGCGGCGGAGACGATCAGGGCGACGACGCCAGCACGGAGCATGCCGGCACGATACACCGGCGCGCTCGCCGACGTGGAAACGCGCCCGCGGGAATCAGCCGTGAATCAGCAGTGACCGATCCACCGGGTCTTGCCCTTCCAGCGATCGGGGCCGGGCTTGCCCCTGGGCTGCTCGCCGCGGAGGAGCGCCGTCGCCAGCGCGCCCGCCAGCGCCCCGCCGAGGAGCCGCCGCCGCGTCATGCCGTCCGCCGGCACCCTCGCCACCGGCGCCGCTGCCGCCACCGCCGGCATCCGCTCGCGCTTGCCGCTCATTGCGCCGACTCCGGGAACAGCTTCTTCTCGCCGTCGAACCCGTCGAGCAGGTACTCGAGCTCGATCTTCGAGTCGTCCGGGTCCGGCGCGTCGACGTCGACGAACGCGCTGTCGCCGGTGACGTCGTCGATGTCGCCCTTCAGCACGTTCGTGTCGATCTCGGTCGTCTCCGCCGCCGCCACCACGGTCTCCTTGCTCGAGCCCTCGGCCAGCTTGCTGTTCACCCACTCGATGAAGCGGATCGGGTGGTAGTGGTAGACGACGCCGTCCGACGGCAGCCCGAGCGCCACCGCGACGTCGTTCGTCCACCAGAGGAACGGCTTGAGCTGGTCCTCGACCATCTCGTCGACGTCGAGGTCCTCGTCGTCATCGTCGACGCCGGCCTTCTTGCCCTTGCGCTTGGGCGACTTCTGCTTGAAGTCGTACATCGACGCCTTGAGCGACGTCGCCCAGTCGGGCTCCTCGGTCCACTCCGAGATGTTGTACGAGACGATCTTGTGGGCGTTCTCGCCCTCGGCGCCGCCGTAGAAGTCCTTCAGCTCCTGGCGCGACAGCCGGTTGTCGTGGTCCTCGTCGATGAGGTCGTTCAGCTCCTTCACCTCGGAGAAGCGGCCGCCGGCGGTGCCGTCGATGACGGTCCAGTCCTCGGCGTACTCCTCGTCGGAGAACAGGTTCGTGCGCGCGAAGACCTCGAGGTGGATCTGCGGCTTCGACAGCGTGTCGGGGCCGACGACGCCGACCCGGCCGATCTGGATGCCGGCGTCGACCGGCTCGTCGAGGATGTGGACGTCGTCGACGACCTTGGCGTCGCCCCAGGTCGACCCGCTCATCCACGCCGGCGCGTTCTTGTCGCCGGGCTTCTCGTCGGCGAGGTGCATCGACAGCATCCAGAACCGCAGGTTCTTGCTGCCCATGTTGAGGTCGTGCCGCGTCAGGACGAAGTTGCCCGAGCCGATCGGCGTCTGCGTCTCCGTGCGCGCCGCGACCACGCGGCCGGCGAACGCCGCGTAGACCGGATCGTTCTCGGTGCCGGGCAGGTGGACGCCGCCGTGCCAGAGGCGGGCGACGCCCCACGGCCCGATCGGGTAGAAGCCGCCGTCGGCGTCGCGCTCGTTGGCCTCGTAGTACGGCTCGGCCTGCTTCTCGATCTCGGCCGCCTCCTTCGGGATCTCCGGCCGCAGGCTCTCGTCGGCGGGCCGGGTGCCGGCCCACATCGGGAACACCCGCGTGCGCTTCAGCTTGTCGGTGAACTTCTTGAAGTCGAACGCGCCCGGGTCCCACTTGCGCTTCGTGCAGTGGTAGTGGCCGAGGTAGCCGGCGAAGCCGGGCACGCCGAGGCTGTCGCCGTCGGCGCCGGGCTGCAGCACGCCCCACATCTGCTTGCCGGGCGCGGTCGGATCCTGCGGGAAGTCGAGCGGCAGGTTGGGCAGGTGCTTGACCAGCACGCGCGCGAGGTCGTTCAGCGACGCGTACTGCGCGTCGGTGAAGTCCCACGCCAGGATCTTCGAGGCGCCGATCTGGCAGGCGACCGTGCGGCGGTCGGTGTAGTAGTGCGGCTCCTTGTTGGCGTCGCCGCGGTTGTTGATCTCGACGCCGATGGCGTTCAGGTTGAACTGCGCGGCGTGGTAGGCCATCAGCGCCAGGTCGCAGGTCTGGTAGATCGTGCCGTCGCCGTCGATGATGAAGTGGACCGACAGGCCGCGGTCGTTCTGCAGCGTGCGCCAGCACGACGCCGCGTCGGGGCAGCCGTCGTGGTGGAAGACGAACTTGTTGATGACCGCCTTGGCGGCGTCGAGCGGCGGCTGCTTGTCGCTGCCGCCCATGTAGTAGCGGCGCAGCGACGGCCGGTACGCGTAGCGCTTGGTGCCGGTGTTCTTGGCGACGCTCGACGTCGCGCCCTGCGGCGTGCAGGCCATCCCGGGCCGCCACTCGGGCGTCCAGATGCACTCGGACTGCGCGTCCCAGTAAGGCGGCTCGCGCCAGGTCTTGAGCTGCGGCAGGTCCCCGTCGAGATCCTTGCCGGCGAGGATGAGCTTGCTCATGGCGTGGCCTTGGCGGTGGCGGGGTCGGTCATCACGTCGGTCATCATGATGGATAGGCGCAAAGGACCGGCGCGGCCCCTCACGCGGTCCCGAAGCGTACCTCGGTGGAGCCGAGGCGCACGGTGATTCCTGGGTCGAGGCGGACGGTCTGCACCCGGTTCCCGTTCACGAACGTGCCGTTGGTCGAGCCGCGATCCACGAGCTGCCAGCCTCCGCCGTCGTAGGTCACCATCGCGTGGTTGCCCGAGGCGAAGCTGTCGTAGCTGAGGTCGAGGTCGGAGCCGGGCGCCTTGCCGATGGTGAAGCCTTGCTTGAGCGGGACTCGCTGGCCGGCGTTGGGGCCGTTGACGATGATGAAGATCGGCGTGCCCGGCGGCAGCGCGAAGCCGGCGGGCGGCGCGGCGGCCGCGCCGGGCATCGCGGGCGCGCCCGGGTACGCGGCCATCGCGGGGGCGGCGCCGGGCATG
>DASZXE010001126.1:0-5704 GCA_035546475.1 Kofleriaceae bacterium | reverse complement strand
CCGCCGGCGGCCTCCGTCCCACCGTGATCGCCGGCGATCTCTCGGTGCGCGGCGAGCCGCTGCGGATCGCGCGCGCTGCCGAGGCGGCGCTCGGCACGATCGACGTCCTCGTCAACAACGCCGGCGTCCAGATGTTCGCCGCTATCGGCGCCGGCGGCGACGGCGACGAGGGACGCGCCGTGATGGAGACCAACTTCTTCGCGCCGCTCGCCTTGACCGCCGCCGTGCTGCCGGCGATGCGGGCGCGGCGAGCCGGCTGCATCGTCCAGGTCACCTCGCTGGCCTCGACGATGCCGACCCCGTTCGCGGGCCACTACGCGGCGTCGAAGGGAGCGCTGGCCAACGCGACCGAGGCCCTGCGCGCCGAGCTGCGCGGCACCGGCGTCCACGTCGTCCACGTGGTGCCGGGCCCGGTCGAGACGCCGATGTTCGCCGAGGGCCGCGCGATCGCGCGCGACGTCATCGATGGCACGCCGCGCGGCAAGCCCGATCGCCTCGCGCGCCTGGTCGCCCGCGCGATCGAGCGCCGGCGGCGCCTCGTCGTCTATCCCCGGTGGACCTGGATCGGCCGCCTGTGGCCGTCGCTCGCGCTCGCGCTCGCTCGCCGCGCGCTGCGCGACGTCACCCTCGATCCCACCAGCATCCTGGCCGCCGGCTCACGCGGCTCCGACGCGACGGTGCGCGAGCGGCGCGCGGCGTCGGCGTCGGCCTCCTGCTAGTCGCGGCGGTCGCGCCAGAGCGCGATGCCGCCGGTGAGCCCCGCCAGGTTCGACACGATGCGCACGTTCTCGGGCAGGTCGCCCTTGATGTGGCGCGCGTTGCCGCCGCCGAGGTAGAGGACGCGCGGGTTCCAGATCGGCAGCACCTGCAGCACGACCCGGCGCACCCGCTTGTTCCACTTCTTCTTGCCGATCTTGCGGCGCGCGTGATCGTCGACGTAGTCCTCGTACGAGCCCCGCGACGCACCCTTGCGGCCGCCGAACGGGTGGTGGGCCAGCTCGAGGTTCGGCACGTAGATGCCGTCGACGAACAGCGCGCAGCCCATGCCGGTGCCGAACGTCAGCACCATCTCGACGCCGCGGCCCTCGATGACGCCGTAGCCCTGCACGCCGGCGTCGTTGAGCACGCGGACCGTGCGGCCGGTGTGCTCGGCGAGCGCCTTCGCCAGGTCGAAGCCGCCCCACGACGGGTCGAGGTTCGGCGCGGTGCGCGTGATGCCCTCGACGACGACGCCGGGGAAGCCGACGCTCACCCGCTCGAACTCGCCCGCCTGCTGGATGAGGCCGAACAGCGCGGGCAGGATGTTCTCGGGCGTCGCCGGCCGCGGGGTCTCGACGCGCGCGCGCTCGCCGAGCGACGTGCCGTCGGCGCCGAGCAGCATCGCCTTCAGGCCGGTGCCGCCGATGTCGATCGCGAGGGTGCGCGGGAGGACGATGGTCGCGGAGCCGGACGCTACGGACGCCGCGGCGGGAGTGGAAGCCTGGGTCGCCAGCATGGCGGGGAGTATGTCACGGCCACTCGTCGATCAGGTTGGCGACGAGCGCCGTCCAGCCGGTCTGGTGGCTGGCGCCCAGCCCGGCGCCGTTGTCGCCGTGGAAGTGCTCGTAGAACAGCAGGTGATCGCGCCAGGTCGGGTCGTCGACGAACCGCGGCTCCCCGCCGAACACCGGCCGCCGGCCGTGCTCGTCGAGGAGGAAGATCTTGATGAGCCGGCGCGCCAGGTCGCGCGCGAGGCCCTTGAACGGGATGCCGGCCGGCGCCGCCGGGGTGTGGACGAGGCGGTCGGGCCCGAGCGCGGTGCCGAGCTTGCGCAGCGACTCGATGAGCAGGAACGTCGTCGGGAACCAGATCGGCCCGCGCCAGTTGGAGTTGCCCCCCTTGAGCTTCTCCGACGACTCCGCCGGCTCGTAGGCGACGCGGCGGCCGTTGAGCTCGAACGGGTGCGCCTCGTGCGCCTTCGAGAGCGAGCGCACGCCGTACGGCGACAGGAACTCGTCCTCGTCGTGCAGGTGGCCGAGCAGGTGCTCGAGCTGGCTCGCGTTGACGACCGTCAGCAGGTAGGTCGGCGTGCCGTCGGGGCCGTTCACCGTGTGGATGACGTCGGCGACGAGGTCGCGGCGGTTCTCGAGGAACCAGTTGAGGTTGGCGTTGAACTCGCGGAACGGCGCGATCCACGCCGACTCCAGCCGCTCGACGGCGAACAGCGGGATGAGCCCGACCAGCGAGCGGACCCGGAACCGCTGGATGCTGCCGTCGGGGTAGCGCAGCACGTCGTAGAAGAAGCCGTCGTCCTCGTCGAACAGCGCGTGGTCGCGGCCGCCCATGTGCTTCATCGCGTGGGCGACGTAGACGTAGTGCTGGAGGAACTTGGTGGCGAGCCCCTCGTACGCGTGGTTGTCGCGCGCGAGCTCGAGCGCGATGCGCATGAGGTTGAGGCAGAACATGCCCATCCAGCCGGTGGCGTCCGACTGCTCGAGCACCGAGCCGTCGTGGCTCGACTCGCTGCGATCGACGACGGTGATGTTGTCGAGCCCGAGGAAGCCGCCCTCGAACACGTTGTTGCCGTCGTAGTCGACCTTGTTGACCCAGCTCGCGAAGTTGATGAGCAGCTTGTGGAAGCAGCGCTCAAGCCACACGCGGTCGGCGGTGCCGCTGCGGATGCGATCCATGTTGTAGACGCGCCACACCGCCCACGCGTGGACCGGCGGGTTGAGGTCGCTGAACTCCCACTCGTAGGCGGGGATCTGACCGCTCGGGTGCTGGAACTGCTCGAACAGCAGCAGCCAGAGCTGATCCTTCGCGAAGCGGCCGTCGACCATCGCGAACGCGACGCACTGGAAGGCGAGGTCCCACGCGGCGAACCACGGGTACTCCCACTTGTCCGGCACCGACATGACGCGCATCGAGTTGAGGTGGCGCCAGCGCGCGTTGCGGCCGTCCTTGCGGCTGGCCGGCGGCGGCGCGCTCGGGTTGTCACCGTCGAGCCAGCGGGCGACGTCGAACAGGTAGCTCTGCTTCGACCACAGCAGGCCGGCGAGCGCGCTGCGCTGGACCAGCCGCTCGTCGGCGGAGGTGCCGGCGGGGGCGAGCCGCTCGTAGAAGCGATCGGCCTCGCGCTTGCGGCGGTCGAGGAGCTCGTCGACGTCGGCGAGCGGATCGGCGAGCGCCGCCGGCGTGAGGCGCAGCCGCAGCGTGACGGTGCCGCCGGCCGGCACGACGTGGCGGTAGTGGAGCGCCGCCTTGGTGCCGCGGCGATCGGGGCAGATCGCGGTCGGCTCGTCCTCGCAGAGGTAGCGGTGGAAGGCGTCCTTCGTCCACGGGCTGCGGCTCAGGTTGCCGGGCCCGTAGGCGCGCAGGCCGTTCGTCTCGTTGTTGGTGAACAGCGCGTCGGCGGAGACGTCGCCGCAGTCGGCGGGCCCGTACAGCCAGCGCGGGCCGAGGTAGCCGGGCGGCAGCGGCAGGTCGTGGGCGTCGGGGTTGTCCTCGGCGCGCAGGCCGATCACGCCGCACGCCTTGCGCTCGTCGTAGCCGGCGCCGGCCTCGCTGATGACCGGCGTCTCGCGGTGGCCCGGGCCCCAGCTCCACGTGTTGCGGAACCAGAGCGTCGGCAGGATGTGCAGCGGCGCGGCGTCGGGGCCGCGGTTCGTCGCGGTGATGCGGATGACGAGGTCCTCGGGCGACGCCTTGCCGTACTCGATCAGCAGATCGAAGTAGCGGTTGTCGTCGAAGACGCCGGTGTGGAGCAGCTCGAACTCGGGGCCCTGGCCGTTGCGCCGCTGGTTCTCCTCGACCAGGCGGCGGTACGGGAACGCGGCCTGCGGGTAGCGGTAGAGCATCGCCATGTAGGCGTGGCTGGGGACGTTGTCGACGTGGACGTAGTACTCCTTCACGTCCTCGCCGTGGTTGCCCTCGCGCGGCGTGACGCCGAACAGGCGCTCCTTCAGGTGGCCGTCGCGCTCGTTCCAGAACGCGGGCGCGAAGCAGAGGACCTGGTAGCGATCGCTGATGCCGGCGATGCCGTCGTCGCCCCAGCGGTAGGCCTTGGCGCGCGCGGCGTCGTAGGTGAGCGCGGCCCAGGCGTCGCCATC
The DNA here is from genome assembly GCA_035546475.1 of Kofleriaceae bacterium. GTDB lineage: Bacteria > Myxococcota_A > Polyangia > Haliangiales > Haliangiaceae > UBA2376. The sequence continues at coordinate 1,616 of DASZXE010001126.1, read as the reverse complement.
GGCGGAGTAGTCCTCGCGCACGGTGCCCCAGGCGCGGTCGGAGAGGTACGGGCCCCAGCGACGCCAGCCGCTGGTGTCGTCGGTCAGCTCGCGGACGCGCGCGCGCTCGGCATCGCCGTCGGGATCGCGGTCGTCGAGCGGAGGGAGGCCTCCGCCTCCGCTGCCTCCGCTACCTCCGGTGCCCCCGGTGCCGTCGGTGCCGTCGGTGGAAGAATACACGCGCCGACTGTAACGCCCTTGCCGCGCCCGCGGGGCCGACCGGCTGTGCCAGGATGCGCGCGTGACCGCCGCCGCCTGGGACGACGACCTCGAGCTCGAGCTCGAGCGCGACCTCGATGACGTCGAGTCGGAGGCCGGCCTGCGCGCGGCGGTGGCGGCCAGGCTCGGCGTGTCGGCCGACGGGCTGCCGCCGCTCGAGGTGCGGCGGCGCGCGATCGATGCGCGCCGGCACCGGGTCCGCTTCCACCTCACCGTCGGGCGCCGGCCCGCGGTCGCGCCGCCGCACGCCGCGCCGCCGCCGCGCGAGGTCGGCGGGCCGCCGGTCGCGATCGTTGGCGCCGGGCCGGCGGGGCTCTACTGCGCGTACGAGCTGGCGCGCCACGGCATCGCCTCGGTCGTCCTCGAGCGGGGCAAGCTCGTGCAGGCGCGCCGCCGCGACCTGAAGGGGCTGACGCAGCACGGCCACGTCGATCCGGACAGCAACTACTGCTTCGGCGAGGGCGGGGCGGGCACCTACAGCGACGGCAAGCTCTACACGCGGGCGCACAAGCGCGGCGACGTCCGCGACGTCATCGAGATCCTGGCGGTGCACGGCGCGCCGGCCGACATCCTCGTCGACGCGCGGCCGCACATCGGCTCGAACAAGCTGCCGCGCGTCATCACGGCGCTGCGCGAGCACCTGACCGGCGTCGGCGTCCGCTTCGAGCTCGGCGCGCGCGTCGTGTCGCTCGCCACCGACGGCCACACGGTCGCGGGTGTCCGGCTGGCGGACGGTCGCGAGCTCGCCGCGCGCGAGGTCGTGGTCGCCACCGGCCACTCGGCGCGCGACGTCTGGGGCTGGCTGGCGGCGGCCGGCGTCCTCCTCGAGGCGAAGCCGTTCGCGGTCGGCGTGCGCATCGAGCACCCGCAGCCGCTCGTCGACGCGGCCCAGTACGGCCGGTTCGCCGGCCACCCGAAGCTGCCGGCGGCGGCGTACCGGCTGGCGCACCAGGCGAGCGGTCCGCGCGGCGAGCGCGGCGTCTTCTCCTTCTGCATGTGCCCGGGCGGCTGGATCGTCCCGGCCGCGACCGAGGCCGACGGCGTGGTCGTCAACGGCATGAGCCTGTCGCGGCGCGACTCGCCGTTCGCCAACTCCGGGCTCGTCGTGTCGGTGGAGCTGGCCGACCTCGCGGCGCTCGGCCTCGACGGTCCGCTCGCCGGCGTCGAGCTGCAGCGCCGCCTCGAGCGGGCGGCGTGCGCGGCGGGCGGCGGTCTGCTGCGCGCGCCGGCGACGCGGGCCACCGACTTCGTGCGCGGCAAGGCGTCGTCGACGGCGCCGCGCTGCAGCTACGAGCCGGGCGTGACGGCGGGCGACGTCGCCGCGGTCCTCGACGCCGCCGGGCCCGGGCTCGACCTCG
>DASZXE010001125.1:0-12476 GCA_035546475.1 Kofleriaceae bacterium | reverse complement strand
GCGGGCGCCGGCGCGGGTGCGGGTGCCCGGCCCGCCGTGGGGCCCATCGCCTTCAGGTGGCGCTGCGCGAAGTCCCAGCCGCTCGGCGGCAGGTAGATGCCCTTCGGCGCGCCGACTCGGGCGTACGCGGCGCGTGCGTCGTCGGTGAGGCCGTAGCCCTCCGCGATGCGGCCGATCACGTACCAGTCATCGTCGTCGAGGTCGGGGCGGCCGGCGAGCGCCTGGTCGAGGCGCTGCCACGCCGCGAACGGCTGGTCGGACTCGGCGAGCACGGCGGCGTACGTGTGGAGCGCGAACGGCGACGCGTCGGAGCGGTTGACCACCGCCCGCTCGATCGTGGCGCGCGCCTCGTCGGGCGTCGGGTCGTAGTAGAGATAGTCCCAGGCGACGTTGTTGAGCATCGTCGGATCGGCGTCGGCCGGCGCGACCAGCGCGGCGAGCTGCGGGCGGGCGGCCGCCCAGCCGTCGTGGATCGCGACGACGGCGCGGTCGTAGCGGAGCGGCGCATCGTCGGGGGCGCCGAGCAGGGCGAGCCCGAGCTGTGCGCGGACGCCGTCGAGCGGCTTGCCGGTGCGCTCGACGAGCTCGGCGAGCAGCTCCATCGCCTGGTGATCGCCCGGGTGCCCGCCGGCGTAGGCCTGCACCTCGGCGAAGGCGTCGGCGAACGCGCCGGCGGCGACGTAGGCGGCGCTGGCGACCCGCTCGCAATCCGCGAGATCGTCGTCGTCGGTGAGGCCGGCGCAGCGGTGGATGATCGGTGCGGCCTCGGCGGGCGCGCGGGCGTTCAGCATCATCGCGCCGATCAGCTCGAGCATCGGCGCCGACGCGGTCGACAGGTCGCCGGCGTGGCGGTGGAGGAACGCGCGCGTCTGATCGTAGCCCTGCACCAGATCGGTGGCGAGGTAGCCGGCCAGGCGGCGCGCGCGGGCGAGGTCGTGGCGGTGGAGCGCGTCGAGGATCGAGCGGCCGGCGCCGCCGACGACGCCGTTGCCGCCGAGCAGCACGGCGCGGCCTCGCTCGAGCGCGACGTAGAAGACGATCTGCGTGCCGCCCGCCGTGTAGACGATGCGCCAGCCGTCGGCCGCGTTGCCCTCGACGGTGGGCGCCATCGCGGCCATCGAGAAGTCGAACAGCGCCGTCGCCGGGATCTTCGGCTGCGCGCGCAGGATCGGGTCGACGCCGCGCCGCTCCTGGGCGAGATCCTCCTCGGCCTCGCGGCCCCACGGCGGCGACGGCCGGGCCTCGAGCATCGCGCGCGCGAGCGCGAGCACGGTCGGCGTCAGCGGATCGGCCGGCGCGAGGTGGGCGAGGTCGATCGCGTGCAGGCGATCGAAGGTGGCGAGCAACTGCGCGCCCGCCGCCGCGTTGGTCGCCTTGCGCAGCGGGCGCACGATGTCGTAGCGGGCGCTGTCGACCAGCAGCTCGGCGGCGCTGTCGACGAGCGCGTCGCGCTGATCGCTGGCGACCAGGCTGTCGGCCTGGCGGAGCGCGGCGTCGCCGCCGTCGCGCAGCGCGCTGACCATCACGGTCGCGAGCTGCCGCGCGTGGCCGTCGGGCAGCGTGCGCGCCAGCTCGGCGAGGCCGTCGGCGTCGCCGGCGCGGCCGAGCAGCGCGACCAGCTTGCCGTCGTGATCCTCGACGTTCTTGCCCTCGGGCGCGCGCAGCAGCGCGATCGCCTCGCGCAGGCGGCCGAGGTCGGTCGCCGGCCGGCCCTCGTCGTCGGTGGTGAGGAGCTGGACGAGGTCGTCGCGCGCGCCGACGTGGGTCGGCAGCAGCGCGAGCGCCTTGCGATAGGCGGCCTCGGCGCCCGCGCGGTCGGCGCCCGGGCGCCACAGGCGGCCGACGAGGTCGCGGGAGAGCACGTGGCCGAGCACCATCCACGCGTCGCCGTCGCCCGGCTCGATCGTGGTGGCGAGCCGCGCCTCGCGCCGCGCGGCGTCGCCGAGGCCGGTGCTCAGGTACGCCAGCGCGAGCTGGCCGTGGTGGAGCGCCTCCGTCGGGTGCAGCGCGATCAGCCGGCGATACTCGGCGATCGCCTCCTTCAGCTTGCCCTGGTGCTTCAGCGTCGCCGCGTCGAGGTTGAGGATCACCTGCTGGCCGCCCTCGGCGTAGATCGCGGCGACCGCGGCGCGCGTCGCCCGCAGCTCGTCGGCGGTGATGCGCGTCTTGCCGGTGTCGAGCCGGTACGTGATCGTGATCGAGTCGGCGGTGCGCTCGCGCGTCGTCGTCAGCGTCATCGTGCCGATCGCGCGCACCTCGTGGGCAGGCAGGTCGGGCGGCGAGTAGCCGGGCGGCAGCTCGAGGCGGTTGACGATCTCGCGCACGTACGGCGTCGACCACGCGAAGTCGGCCTTGCGGTCGGCGGCGTCGCGCGCGGTGTCCTTGCCGGTGTCCGAGAGGACGTCGGGGAGCTGATCGAGCGCGTCGCTCGGGAACAGCCACGCGTAGAGCGAGTCGCGCCGGAAGCCGGTACGGCCGACGTCGGAGGCCTCGATCGTGAGCGTGATCGGCGTGGCGAGGTCGCGCGGATCCGAGTGCGAGAAGGTCGCGAGCGTGCCCTGGTACGTGTGATCGACGTAGCCGCGGTAGTCCTGCTCGAGCTCCTTGTGCGACGTGTTGCCGAGCGTGGCGCGGAAGGTGCCGATCCAGGTGCCCTGCGGCTGGGTGAGCTCGACGACGTGCGCGGCCGCGGCCTCGGCGAGCTGGTACGTGCGGACCTCGCGCAGGAGGTTGTCGGCGGGCGGCGCGAGCGGGATGCGGGTGAGGCCGCGGGTGCCGGCGGCGATGACGAGCGCGGCGCGGCCCTGGTCGCGCGACGGGAGCTGGCCGGGCGGCAGGAGGTCCTCGGTGGCGTCGATCCAGACGTCCTTGCCGTCGACGACCGCGCGCACGATCGCGTGATCGAAGCCGCCCATGCCGGGCAGCTCGGGATCGGTGTCGTAGCCGGGGCCGGTCGCGAGCAGCGCGACGTCGGCGGTCACGCCCGACGCGCGCAGGAGCGCGACCAGCAGCGTCGCCTGGTCCTTGCAGTCGCCGAAGCCGCGCGCGAGCGTGTCGCCGGGCGCGGCCGGCACGATCGCCGAGTCGGACAGCTCGATGCCGGTGTAGCGGACGTGCGCGTGCAGCCATGCCGAGACTCGATCGATCGTCGCGCGCGGCGTGGGGCCGCGCAGGTCGGCCGGCAGCGAGGCCGGGCGAGCGAGCCGCTCGTCGACGAGCGCGCGGTAGCCGTCGGCGATCGCGGCCCAGCTCGCGCCGGTGCCGACCTCGATCATCGGGTTCGCGAGCCAGTCGGACGGCGCGCCGGGCGGGCGGTCGACCTCGGCGGCGACGTCGTGGAGGTCGTACGTGACGGTGGTGCGGCCGCCGGCGGTGCGGACCTGCGGCTTGACGGCGAGCGCGGGGCCGCGGGTGACGACCCGGGCGCCGAGCGCGGTCGGGCTGGAGATGGTGACCACCTCGCGGGCGATCGGGACGTCGCGCACGAGGCCGTACGAGCGGGTGGCGCCGGCGGCCAGCAGCGGCTCCCGATCGACGATCTCGAACGTCTCCTCGACGACCGCGCCGATCGCGAGGCGCGGCAGCGGCGCGCTGACGTCGCGGCGGTCGGAGAAGACGGTGGGCGAGTCGCTCACCGACGGCGCGTCGTGGACGAGCGACGGATCGAGCTCGGCGACGTCGCCGCCCGGGCCGATCACGCGCGCGTGGACGACCGGTGGCTCCTGGTAGAACGGCGCGAAGTCGAGGCCGATCGTGCCCCAGTCGTCGACGGCGCTCGCGGTGGCGACCGCGAACACGAGCCGGTAGTGCTCGTGCATCCGGTGGTGGTCGTCGATGGTGATCGCGAGGTCGTCGCGGAGGAGCGCGACGTCGCTGTCGCCGGCGGGCGTGCGCTTCGCGGCCGCGAGCAGGTCGGCGGGCGCCGCCGTGAAGTCGGGCAGGTCGAGCGGATCGCGCGGCGCGGGTGAGGCGCCGCCGGCCGCGGCCGGACGGGCGCCTGCGAGCGCGAGCGTGAAGCAGGTGAGGACGGTCGTGCGCATGGTCTCCCGGAGATAGGCGCAAGCAGGTGCGCGATCCCTGCATCATCGACGTCGTTCGCGGGGTGGATCGAACGAAAATGCGTCGAAGCAGCCTCGGTGGCCCGGCCACTGCCGGTGACGCGGCTACCACCAGCGCGCGACGGCCGCGGCGATCGGGCGGGCCAGGCGGGCGACCTTGTGGGCGCTGATGTGCATCTCGGCGAACGGCTCGAACGGATCGGCCAGGAGGTCGCGGCGGACCTCGAGGCAGAGGGTGCGGCCCGGCCGCCGGACGACGTGGTCCCAGGCGAGCGTGCTCGGGTGCAGCGGGTAGGTGGCGCTGTCGGCCACCGACAGGCCGACGGCGGCGAGCTCGCGGCGGAGCGCGGCGGCGACGGCGGGTGGCGCGTGGTCGGTGCCGTCGGTGCCGCGGCTGATGAGGTCGAGCTCGGGGCGCAACGGCCAGGTCGGCTCGACGTCGGGCGCGTACGCCGCGCGCAGGCTGGCGACGATCCGCTCGTCGACCTCGACGCCGACCTCGCGCGGCGCGTAGCTGTGCAGCAGCAGCACGGCGCCGTCGGCGGTCAGCGCGGCGTCGGCGGCGGCGACCGCGGCGACGTAGCGATCGTGCAGCTCGCGCAGGAGCGCGCGGTCGCCGGCGGTCGTGATCCACGGCATCAGCCCCGGCGTGACCTTGCCGGCCGCGAAGTCGGCGGCGCTGGCGTCGAGGCGGCGGTTGCAGTCGATGAGCGTCCGCGGGATGCGGCAGCGCAGCACCGCGACGGCCCGCTCGGGCGCGGCCGCGACGACCCGCTCGGCGATCGCCAGCGCCAGCTCCGGCGCGCCGACGTCGGTGTTGACGTGGAAGAAGTCGGCCAGCCCGTCGGGCAGCGGGCTCGTCATCCGGGCGGCCAGGCGGCTGAAGTCGACCGTGCGGGTCGCGCCGTGCGGCACCTCGACGAGCAGGCTCGGCGCCGCGCGGCCGGCGGCGGTGCCGCTGACGATGGTGACGTCGACGACGCCGTCGATCGACTCGAACGCCTTCATCCGCGCAGCTTCGCACGCCCGCGGCCGCCCGCGCCCGCGCCCGCGCCGGTCACCTTCCGCCGCGGCCGCTGCCCCAGCCGCTGCTCGAGGTCCGCCACCGGCGAGAACACGAACGCCCGCCCCACCTTCCGCTGCTCCAGCCAGCCGCGCTCGACGAGATCGAGGAGATCGCTTCGTGCGGTCGCGTAGGCGACACCGTGACTCCGCTGGTGACCTTCGATCGTGTACGCATCGAGAGGGTGCTTCAGCATCCGCGCGATGAGTGCGCGCTGCCGGTGGTTGAGCTCGACATCCGCGCGAAGCTTCGCTGCCACCGCGCGGTCCTCCTCGGCGGTGCGGCGAACGTACGCGAACACGTCGTCGATCGCCTGGCGCATGACCCCGAGCTGGTGAAGCACGAAGTATGTCGTGTCGTGCGTCGTCTCGACGTGGAGAAACGACCGGTAGTAGGGGCTCGGCGCCATCTTCAGGAACTTCGAGATCGAGAGGAACTCCGTCACCCAGTAGCCGGTGCGCAGCATCTGCCAGTAGAACAGCGCTCGCGCCGTGCGCCCGTTGTCGTCGACGAACGGGTGATCGAACGCGAGCCAGAAGTGCATCAGGATCGCCCGCACGACCGGGTGGATGAAGCCACCCTGCTGCTCGCTGGTGGCGAACCGGCACAGCTCGTCGAGCCGCTGCGGGAGCTGGTTCGCGGGCGGCGGGATGTGGACGATCTCGCCGTTGTCGTCGTCGACGACGTGGACCATGTCCTCGTCGGTCCGGAACCGGCCGGCCGCATGGCCGGCGTCGGTGTCGGTCACGAGGATCCGATGCAGCTCGAAGAGCGCCGCGGGCGTGGGCCGTTCCGCCTGTCGTTCGCGGATCCATTGCATCGCGAGATAGTTGTTGAAGATCATCTGCTCACCGGCGTCGGTTGGCCTGCGGTTCGAGCGGAGCATCTCCTTGGCAACCCGGCGCGTGGTCGCAGCGCCCTCGAGCTGGCTCGACGTGATCGCCTCCTCCGTGAGCCCGGCGATCACGTAGCGATCGCGCGTCTCGGGCGAGACGATCGGCGGCATCTCGATGCGGCCGGCGGCGTCGCGATCGATCGTGTAGAGGAGCCTGCGGACCGAGTCGGGATTGGACACGCCGAACGCGGTTCCCGTGGTGTCCCGCAGCGACAGGTCGACGCGGCTGGCCTTGCGCGTGGTATCGAGGCGCAGCCACCACGATTCGTGGCTGAGCCCCGCCGGGGGAGAGCGGTGGCGAAGCTCGTCCCAGTGCAGGTAGTGGCCTTCGACCTCGGCCTGCTTTTCTCCGAAAATCCTTATGATATCTGGACCCTTGAGAGCTCCCATGAGCTGGTCAACGGACGGCGGTCTCCGGGGTATCCTCACGACAAATCAACCCTTCGAAAATTGATATTTCGCTGATATCAGCCAGATGTCAACAAATGAAAAACTGATTCATAGCTTGGCTCGATGCTTACTGGACGCAGGCGTGGCGGGGGACGAAGCTGCGCGGATGAAGGGTCGCAAGCTGCTCGTCCTGTCCCTGTTCTCGGCCGCGGTGACGGCGTGCGCGCCGGCGGGCGGGGCGCGCCATCCGCGGGTGACCGAGGCGCCGCCGCTGGAGCTGGATCGCGTCGTGCTCTACCGCAACGGCGTCGGCTACTTCGAGCGCACCGGCAAGATCACCGGCGACGTGCTGACGCTGAAGGTGCGCAAGGACCAGGTCAACGACCTGCTCAAGAGCCTCACCGTCGTCGAGCGCTCGACCGGCCGCGCCGTCAGCGTGTCGATGCCGCTCGATCCGCAGACGTGGGCGAACGCGGCGATCGCGACGCTGCGCCCCGGCCAGGGCAGCCTCGCCGAGGTGCTCGACGCGCTGCGCGGCAGCACCGTCACCGTCGCGACCACCGACGGCACCGTCCACGGGCGCGTCGCGATGGTCGAGCAGGTCGAGAACACCGGCGGCGACGAGCACGCGCCCGGCCCGCGCATCGATCACCGGCTGTCGCTCCTCGACGGCGACCTGCTGCGCGTCGTCATGCTGTCGACGGTGCGCGGCCTGCGCCTCGAGGACGGCGACCTCGCGATGCAGTTCAACCGCACGCTCGACGCCAGCGCCGGCGAGGGCATGTTCCAGCAGGTCGAGGTCAGCATCCGGCTGGCCGGCGCGCGCACGCACGACCTGGTCGTCAGCTACGTGGTCGCGGCGCCGATGTGGAAGCCGACCTACCGGGTCGTGCTGCCGAAGGAGGGCGGCGGCAAGGCGCTGCTGCAGGCGTGGGCGGTCGTCGACAACACGAGCGGCGAGGAGTGGCGCGACGTCGCGCTCGCGCTCACGTCGGGCGCGCCGATCGCGTTCCGCTACGACCTGCACACGCCGCGCGACATCGAGCGGCCCGACCTGACCGACCTCGGCGTGCACCACCAGGCCGAGGCGATGGTCGGCGAGACGACCTACGTGCCGGCGCCGCCGCCGGTGGTGGCGGGCACGCCGCCGATGGCGCCGCCGATGCCGGCGCCCACGCCGCCGGCGTCGAAGTCGGCGAGGGCGGCCCACACCCGCGCGACCGTCGACAGCGCCGGCGGCTACGGCGGCGCGCCGTCGGCCGGCGACGACGACCGGTGGGCGGAGTCGGAGAGCGTGAACGGCGTCGACGAGGAGCCGTCGCCCGGCGTCGACTACGACGCGCTCCGCCGGTCGACGCAGGCGCAGGCGCAGGCGCAGACGGTCGCCGGCCAGACCCGCTTCGAGCTGGGCGAGCGCGTCACGGTGCCGGAGGGCACGTCGACGATGGTCGCGATCGTCAACGCCGAGGTCGACGGCGAGGAGATCTTCCTCTACCGGCCCGGCGGCGCGGGCGCCGGCTACGAGCAGAACCCGTACCGCGTCGTGCGGTTCAAGAACTCGACGCCGTTCGTCCTCGAGCCGGGGCCGATCGGCATCTACGCGGGCGGCAGCTTCGTCGGCGAGGGGTTGAGCGAGACGATCGGCGCCGACACCAGCGCCACCATCCCGTTCTCCGTCGAGACCGGGCTGCTGGTGTCGTCGACGTCGAACGCCGACGCCGACCAGCTCCGGCTGGTCAAGATGTCGCGCGGCGTGCTCGAGGTCGAGCGGTTCAGCCGCCTGACGACGACGTACACGGTGAAGGCGCTGGCCAAGGACGACGGCTTCACCGTGCTGGTGCGCCACCCGAAGGCGGGCGGGAACTACGAGCTGGCGTCGCGGCCCGACGGCACCGAGGACCTGCCCGACGCGTACCTGATCCGCCTCGTCGTGCCGAAGGGCAGCCGCGAGGGATCGATCACCGTCACCGAGCAGACGCCGTCGCGCACGCAGATCAGCATCTGGGACGAGCCGGCGCTCGACGTGCTCGAGAAGCTGCTCGCGTCCGGTGACCTCGGCGCCGACGCGAGGACGCGGTTGCAGCCGATCATCGACCGGCGGCGCGCGCTGGCGAAGATCGAGGAGCAGATCGCCGGCGCGACCGACCGGCGCAGCAAGCTCGACCAGCGGTCCGAGGAGCTGCGCGAGAACCTGCGCGCGATCGCGAAGAACCCGAAGGCGGCGGCGCAGCGCGAGAAGTGGACGAAGCAGCTCGACGACTTCACGAGCGAGGCGAACAAGCTCGGCGCCGACCTGGCCGACCTCGAGGCGAAGCGGCTCGATCAGCGGACCGAGCTCGAGGACGCGCTGCAGGAGTTCGAGCTCGTGATGCCCGAGCCGAAGGCTGCGCCTGCCGGTCCCGCTGCCGGTCCCGCTGCCGGTCCCGCTCCCATCGCGGCGCCGCCGGCCGCGCCCGCTCCGCCCGCCGCCCCCGCGGGCGGCTGAGCCTCACGGCGCCCCCGCCGCCGTGTCCTCCGCGGGCTCGGGCGGCGGCGCCGGCGCGTCGATCCGCCCCGACGGCGGCGCCACCGCGTGGATGCGCGCGCGGGCCTCGCGCTCGTCGTCGACGGCGCGGACCGAGGCGTCGATCTCCGCGATCAGCCCGCGCTTGCGGCTGTAGTCGACGCGCGGCTGGACGACCGCGGTGGTCAGCTCGCTGTGCGCGCGCAGGAACTCCTCGCGCTCCCGCATGCGCCGCTCGAACAGCGCGCGGCCCGCCTCCGAGTCGTCGATCAGGTGCGGCGTGATCACGATCAGCAGGTTCGCCTTGCTGCGGATCGTCTTCGTCGAGCGGAACAGCGCGCCGAGCAGCGGCAGGTCGCCGAGCAGCGGCGTCTTCTCGGTCGTGTGCTCGACGCGCTCGTCGATCAGCCCGCCGAGGACGAGGTTGTCCTGATCGCGGACGACCACGCTCGTCGTCAGCTTGCGCTCCTTCCAGGTCGGGCCGAGGCCCTGGAAGTCGGAGTCGCCGAGCTGGTTGTGCTCGAGGTCGATGTCGAGGCGGATGCGCTCGTCGTCGGGGCCGGCGCCCGGCTCGGCGGGCGCGACGTGCGGCGTGATCGTCAAGGTCAGCGCGACCTTCTGGCGATCGACCTGCTGGCCGGCGGGCGCGAGCGGCGAGTTGCTCGCGGTGTGCGAGATGTACGGGATGTTGGCGCCGACCGAGATCAGCGCCTGCTTGTTGTCGAGCATCATCAGGTGCGGCGACGCCAGGACCTCGACCTGGCCGCTCGTCGCCTGCGCCTGCACGAGCAGGCCGAACGACGGCACGCTCTCGCCGAGGAGCGTCGAGGTGAGCGTGCTGCCGAGGATGCCGCTGACGAGCCCGCTGCCGGCCGACGCCAGGCTGTCGGCGGCGTTCACCGACGACAGCGTGCTGGTCTGGTAGCCGGCGAGGTCGACGCCGCCGCCGTCGGTGTCCTTGCCCGCGTGCCAGGCGACGCCGAGCTGGCGGGTGGCGTCGTCGGTCGCCTCGAGGACCATCGCCTCGATGTAGATCTGCCGGCGCGGGGCATCGAGCTGGTCGAGCATCGAGCGCACCGCCATCGTGTCGCGCGCCGACGCGAGGATGAGGACGGCGTTGGTTCCCTCGTCGGCGGAGACCTTGACCGGGCCGGTGATCGCGGCGCCGTCGTCGGCGCCCTTGCCGCCGCCGCCTGCGCCCGCGCCGCCGCGGTTGTCCGCCGCACCGGACAGGAGCGGCTGCAACGACGACACCACCTCGGCGGCGCGCGCGTTGCGCAGGCGCACCGCGGTCATCGTCGCGTCGTCGCCCTGATCGCGGTCGAGCGCGGCGACCAGCGCCGAGACGCGCCGGTGATCATCGCCGTTGCCGACGACGAAGATCGCGCCGACCCGGTGATCGGCGACCAGCTTCGGCACGTGCGGCGCCGGCGCGCCCGCCGGCCGGCTCGCCGGATCGTCGGCGAGCAGCGGCGTCAGCACCTCGAGCAGCGCGTCGGGATCGCGGTGGCTGACCGGCACCGCCCACACGCCGGCGCCGTCGCCCGGCCGGTCGAGCTCGTCGACGAGCGTGCGCATCCGCGCGATGTGGAGGCCGTCGTCGGTGACCAGCAGCGCGCGCAGGTTGGCGAGCGGCGTCACCACGCCGTTGCGCGACTTCACCAGGTCGAGCGCGGCGCGCAGATCGTCGACGGCGGCGTACTGCGGGCGCAGGAGCAGCCGCACCACGCCGTCGCCGCCGTCGGGGAAGGTCTTGCGGATCGCGAGCGCGGCGTCCTTCGCGTTCGGCGCCTCGACGATCTCGTAGACGCTGCCGCGCGGCACCGCGGCGAGCCCCATCGCGTCGAGGCCGACCTCGAACACCGACCACGCCTGCACCGCGTCGAGCTTGCCGGGCGTCAGCATCGTCAGCTTCGCCGAGCGGCCGGTGATGCCGTCGGTGTAGACGAAGCGCTTGCACGAGAAACCCATCGCCCAGGTGACGAGGTCCTTCACGGACACCTGGTCGGGGAAGTTGACCTCGAAGCTGCCCTTCGGCTTGCCGCAGGCGAAGCGGGTCGGATCGTCGTCGGGCAGGGCAGCGCCGGCGGCCTCGCTGCCGCCCGAGGGCGCGGCGCGCGCGAGGGCAGGGACCAGCGCGGCGGTGACGGCGATCGCGATCGAGGCGGCTCGGCGCATGGCGGGCCCCATCGCAACGCGCGTGCCGCGGGCCGCAGGCGGCGCAACCCGCGAGACCGCCGTCGCGCGCGCGGCGGCGCGTGACAGCCTGACAATCCGCGCGCTTCCCGCGCGCCGCGATGACGGCCGTTGCCGCGCCGCGCGCGATCGCGTAGGTTGATCGAGACGTGTCCTTCCGCGCGCTGACCACGACGACCACGACGACTACCGCCACCGGCGGAGCCGTGGTCGTGCGCGCTGGATCGCTTCGCTAGTCCAGACACGAACACCGCCCCGCCGCACGGCCGGGGCGATTCGTGTGCGTCGTCCCGTCCGTCTGCGTCGCACCCACGACCCGACCACGGAGACGATCATGGAGTCCGAGCTCGATCCCGACGACCATCGCGCGCTCGCCGCGCGCCTCGACCTCTTGCACTTCCAGGACGAGGCGCCCGGCATGGTGTTCTGGCACCCGCGCGGCTACACGCTCTACCGCCTGCTCGAGGAGGAGGCGCGCCGGCACGTGCAGGCCGGCGGCTACCGCGAGGTGCGCGGCCCGCAGGTGCTGCGCCGCGCGATCTGGGAGCAGAGCGGCCACTGGGACCACTTCCGCGACGGCATGTTCGCGTTCGGCGAGGGCGCCGCCGAGGCCGCGCTCAAGCCGGTGTCGTGCCCGGGCCACCTGCTGCTCGCGCGGCGCGCGGCGCCGTCGTGGCGCGACCTGCCGCTGCGCTACGCCGAGATGGGCCTCGTCCACCGCGACGAGCCCGACGGCAGCCTGCACGGCCTCATGCGGCTGCGGCAGTTCACGCAGGACGACGGCCACGTCTTCTGCACCGACGAGCAGATCGCCGGCGAGGTCGAGCGGTTCTGCCGCGACCTGCCCGCGTTCTACCGGCGGTTCGGCTTCGACGACGTCGCGGTCGCGCTGTCGACCCGGCCCGCCGATCGCGCCGGCGACGACGCGTGGTGGGACCAGGCCGAGGCGGCGCTCGAGGCGGCGGTGCGCGGCCTCGGCGTGCCGTTCACGGTGCAGCCGGGCGGCGGCGCGTTCTACGGGCCGAAGCTCGAGTTCGTGCTGCGCGACCGCCGCGGGCGCGCGTGGCAGCTCGGCACCATCCAGCTCGACCTGGTGATGCCGCGCCGCTTCGACCTCCGCTACGTCGATCGCGACGGCGAGCGCCGCCACCCGGCGATGCTGCACCGCGCGCTCTACGGCTCGATCGAGCGGTTCCTCGGCGTCCTGCTCGAGCACCACGGCGCGACGCTGCCGGCGTGGCTCGCGCCCGAGCAGGTGGCGGTGCTGCCGGTCGGCGCCGAGCAGGATGGCTGCGCGCGGGAGGCCGCGGCGCGGCTGGCGGCGGCGGGGCTGCGCGTCCGCGTCGACGACGGCGGGGTCGCGCTGTCGAC
>DASZXE010001124.1:0-5321 GCA_035546475.1 Kofleriaceae bacterium | reverse complement strand
CGGCGACAGCATCGGCAAGCCGTGGCGCGGCCGCCTGCGCGGCGGCGTGCGGCTGCCGCCGGGCAAGGGCTACTTCATCCGGCGGCCGCTGCGGAGCTGGGGCACGCCGGAGACCGTCGCCGCCGTCACCGACGTGCTGCGCAGCTTCCGCGCGACGCACCCCGAGCTGCACACGCTCGCGATCGGCGACCTGTCGCAGCACGGCGGAGGCCGCATCACCGAGCACCGCTCGCACCAGTCGGGGCGCGATGTCGACATCGGCCTCTGCTACACGAAGGTGCCGGCCGGTTACCCGGAGCACTTCGCGGTGGCGACCGCCGACAACCTCGACCGCGCGGCGACGTGGGACCTGCTGACCTCCTTCGCGAAGCGCGCCGACGATCCGGACGGCGTCGAGGTGATCTTCCTCGACTTCCACCTCCAGGGCCTCCTCTACGAGTGGGCGAAGGCGAAGGGCGTCGACGAGCGGTACCTCGACCGCCTGTTCCAGTACCCCGAGCCCGGCGGCACCGGCCTCGTGCGCCACGTCGCGCACCACGACGATCACATGCACGTGCGCTTCCGCTGTCCCGCCGGCGACGACTGCTGAGGCCCAGCTCTTCACCGCTCCGCTGTGAGTCAGCCCTCACGCAGCCCATCGGTTGCTCCGCTGCGACGGCCATGAGATACCGGGAGCACACCGTCGCGGACCGTCGAGGGGACCGCGCCGCGAGGAAGGTCCGTCGTGTTCACTCCCCAGGAAGAACAGGTTCTGCGCCGGCTGGTCGACCTGCTGCGCCATCTCAACGCCAATCGCCGCTCGATCCTCGTCAGCGAGGCGCTCCAGCGCGCGACCGCCGAGGACGGCAACACCGCCCTGCCCGCCCGCGACGCCGAGACGATCCAGGTCTCGAAGCGCATCTCGCCCTCCGCGGTCCCCGACAAGGACGACGACCGCTGACGCAGGCGCGCCACCGCGCCGCGTGACGGCGGCGCGCGCGCTCCGGCTCAGCCGCGCCCGCGCCGCATCCGCCCGAAGTACTCGCGCGCCACGTTCGACTGCGGGTCGTCGACCACCTTGCGAGCCGGCCCGTCCTCGACGATCGTCCCGCGATCGATCACCCACACGCGCGTCGCCACGTCGTGGGCGAGCTGCATCTCGTGGGTGACGACCAGCATCGTCATCCCCTGCTCGGCCAGGTCGCGGATGACCGCCGTCACCTCGTCGCGCATCTCCGGATCGAGCGCGCTGGTCGGCTCGTCGAACAGCATCACCTCCGGGTCCTGCGCCAGCGCGCGCGCGATCGCGACCCGCTGCTGCTGCCCGCCCGACAGCTCGTGCGGGTACGAGCCGCCGCGATCGCCGAGCCCGACCCGCTCGAGCAGCGTCCGCGCCCGCACCGTCGCCGCGTCGGCCGGCTTGCCGCGCACGACCCGCGGCCCGAGCGTGATGTTCTCCAGCGCCGTCAGGTGCGGGAACAGGTTGAACTGCTGGAACACCATGCCGACCGACAGCCGCAGCTTGCGCAGGAGCGGCCGGTGGCCGCGGTGGAGCCCCGGCACCAGCTCGAGGCCGGCGATCGTGATCGTGCCGGCGTCGAACGGCTCGAGGTAGTTCAGGCAGCGCAGCAGCGTGCTCTTGCCGCCGCCCGACGGGCCGACGATGGCGATGATCTCGCCCTTGTCGACCTCGGCCGAGACGTCGCGTAGCACCTCGCGCGAACCGTGACGCTTACAGAGTGTGCGGACGCTGATCACGCGCCAGCCTCCTCTCGAGTCGCCGCGCCAGCTCCGACAGCGGCAGGCTCAGGATCAGGTAGAGCCCCGCGCAGGCGAGGCCGGGAACGAGCCAGCCGCGCAGGTCGGTCGCGGCGATCGTCATCCGCTTGGTCAGCTCGATGACGGTGATGACGCTGACGAGCGAGCTGTCCTTGAGCAGCGCGACGAAGTCGTTCGTCATCGGCGGCAGCGCGAGGCGCAGCGCCTGCGGCCCGACGACGTGGCGCAGGCTCTGCCACGGCCCGAGGCCGAGCGCGCGCGCCGCCTCGAGCTGGCCGCGCGGCACCGCCAGGAGCGCGCCGCGGTAGACCTCCGCCTCGTACGCGGCGTAGTTGAGCCCGAGGCCGAGCACCGCCGCCTGCACCGGGCCGAACGCGTAGTACGGCGCGAGCCCGTAGTAGATGACGTAGAGCTGGAGCAGCACCGGCGTGCCGCGGAACAGCTCGATGTAGGCGCGCGCCGCGCCGCGCGCGATCGGCCCGCCGTAGACGCGCCCGACCGCGAGCAGCATGCCGATCGGCACCGCCAGCAGGAACGACGCGACCGACAGCGCGAGCGTCACCCCGGCCGCCGACACGAACCGCTGCAACTGCTGCAGGTCGAAGTGCTCGGCGCGGCCGCCGGTCGCCGCCGGGATCGGGGGCGGCGGCTCGGTCTGGCGGTGGTCCCACAGGTTCGCCTTGCGGAGGATCGCCTCGAGCTCGCCGTCGGCGACCATGGCGTCGAGCGCCTGGTTGATCGCGTCGCGCAGCTCGGGGTCGGCCTTGCGGATGCCGATCACGTAGGTGCCGCGCGCGACGTCGTCGGGCAGGCACTCGATCGCGGCGCGGTTGCAGCCGTAGCGATCGGCGATGATGTTGTCGAGCAGCACGCCGTCGACCCGCCCGTTCTCGAGGTCCATGTACGGCTCCTCGTTGCCCTCGTAGAGGACGACGTCGACGGGCCGCTCGCGCAGGAGGTCGTGCGCATAGGTCTGGTTGAGCGTGCCGACCCGGTGGCCGCGCAGGTCGTCGAGCGAGCGGAACTTGCTGCCCTTGCGGACCGCGAGCGTCTCCGCGTAGACGAAGTACGGGCGCGACAGCAGGATCCGGTCGGCGCGGTCGGCGGTCGCCTCGAGGCCGTTCATGACGACGTCGAAGTCGCCGCGCTCGAGCGACGGCACCAGGTTCGACCAGTTGTAGTGGACGACCTTCTGCTTCACGCCGAGGTGGCGGGCGAGGGCGTCCATGATGTCGACCTCGAACCCGATGATGTGGTTGCGGTCGTTCGGGTCCTCGTAGATGTACGGCTCGCCGCCCTGGAGGTCGGCGCCCCACCGGATCTCGCCGCGCTTCTGGATGCGGGCGAGGGTGCCGCCGTGCAGGTCGCGCTTGCACCCGCCGAGGATGACGGCGGCGACCAGCGCGACCAACGTGGCGGCGCGCACGACGGCCGCACGGGCTCGCCGGGCTCGTGGAACGAAGGTCATCCCCACCGGGCGAACATACCCCCGCGTCGACATCACCGTCGCGCCGCCGGCGCGCGCATCGCTCGCATCCGTCGCGCCGAGCCTTGACACCGGGCCACCCGCGCGGCCCCATCGGGCATGCGCTGCCGCCCGCTCGTCCTCCTCGGGGTGTCGACCCTGCTCGCCGCCTGCAGCGGCCCCGCCGGCGAGAAGGGCGACCCCGGCGACCCCGGCGCCACCGGCGAGGTCGGCCCGACCGGCCCGCAGGGCGACGTCGGCCCCGCCGGCCCGGCCGGCACCACCGGGCAGGACATCTTCGAGGCGTACGGCACCGGCCAGCTCGTGGTGACCGCGGCGACGACGAGCTTCGTCACCATCCCGGGCCTGAGCGAGATCGTGAACGTGCCCGACGGCGCGCGCGTGCACGTCGACACCAGCGGCGGCATCCAGTGCAACTGCACGGGCAACGGCTACTCGGTCGTCGACCTCGCGCTGTTCGTCGACAACGCGTCGCCGGGCCAGGCCGGCATGCGCCGGGTCGTCGCCGCCAACACCGCGGCGCTCGCCCAGATGGTGACCAACTGGTCGTTCGGCCGCACGTTCACGCTCGCCCCCGGCTCGCACAGCTTCGAGGTCCGCGCCATCGCCGCCGACCCCGGCACGTCGCCGACCAACGTCTCCTCCGCCTCGGCGCCGCAGATCCAGGGCGTCCTCACCGTCACCGTCCTCAAGCAGTAGCCGCGGGCGCGGAGCGATCAGAAGAGGCGGCCGAGCAGGTCCTTGGCGCGGGCGACCGGGCCCGAGCCGTAGAGCGCCTTCACCGTCGACGACAGGCGGCTCGCCATGTTGTGCGGCAGCTTGAACGACATGAGGTTCATCGGCAGCGCGATCCGCTCCTCCGCGGTGGCCTTGGTGCGGGTGAACTCGCGCAGGCCGTGGTCGCCGTGGATGCGGCCGAAGCCGGAGTCGCCGACGCCGCCGAACGGCAGGGAGGCGATCGCCGAGAAGGCGAGCACCGAGTTCACCGACGTCATGCCGGCCTTGATCCGGTCGGCGAGCTCGCGCGCACGGCGGCCGAAGACCGCCGAGCCGAGGCCGAACTTCGTCGCGTTGGCTCGGCGAAGCGCGTCCTCGACGGACGCGACCTTCATGATCGGCAGCACCGGCCCGAACGTCTCGTCGCGGATGACCTTCATCTCGTCGGTGACGTCGACGACGACCGTCGGCTGGATGTAGTTGCCGACGATCGCGTCGGGCCCGCCGGTCAGGATGCGCGCGCCCTTCGCCTTCGCGTCCTCGAGGTGGTCGCGCACGATCGCCACCTGCTGCGGGCTCGTCATCGCGCCCAGGTGGCCGTCGTCGCCGCCGACGCGCAGGCGCCGCACCTCCTCGACGACCTGCTCGACGAAGCGGTCGTAGATCGGCTCGGTCACGTAGACGCGCTCGATCGAGATGCACGCCTGGCCGGTGTTGGCGAGCGCGCCGAAGACGGCCGCGTCGACCGCCTTCGGCAGGTCGGCGTCGTCGGCGACGATCATCGGGTCCTTGCCGCCGAGCTCCATCAGGACCGGCGTCAGCGTCTCGGCGCAGGCCGCCATCACCCGCTTGCCGGTCGCCGTCGAGCCGGTGAAGGCGAGCTTGTCGACGCCCGAGCGGCAGAGCGCCGCGCCGGTCGGCCCCGCGCCGGTGACGACCTGCAGCAGGTCGGGCACGCTGAAGCTCTCGGCGGCCAGCCGCGCGAGCTCGACGCCGATGAGCGGCGTCAGCTCCGACGGCTTGAAGACGACCGCGTTGCCGGCGGCGAGCGCGTAGGCGATCGAGCCCATCGGCGTGAAGACCGGGTAGTTCCACGGGCCGATCACGCCGATGACGCCGAGCGGGTGGTAGCTGATCGTGCAGCGGAAGTTGGCGAGCAGGCCGCCGCTGACCCGCTCGGGCGCGAGCGCCTTCTCCGCGCGCGCCGCGGCGTGATCGAGGTGCGACAGCGCCATCATGATCTCGCTGGTCGCCTCGAGGCGGGTCTTGCCGTTCTCGCGGTGGACGAGGTCGGCCAGCTCGTCGACGCGATCGGCGATCGCCTGGCGCCAGCGGACGAGCTCGCCCTGCCGCTCGCGGA
>DASZXE010001123.1:0-1610 GCA_035546475.1 Kofleriaceae bacterium | reverse complement strand
GAGGAGGCGCCCGCGGCGGCCGGCGACCGCGGCGGCGTGGTGGCGGGCACCGCGCGCGGCGACAGCGGAGGCGTCGTCCTGGTCGGCGACGCCGAGGTGGTCGAGGAGCTCGACCTCGAATCGGCGGTCGTGACGGTGGGCGGGCCGACGATCTCGCGGCCGTCGTCCGCGAGCGAGCTGTTCGAGCCGGTGACCGACGCCGAGCTCGAATCGGCCTTCCCGGGCACCGCGCCGCTGCCGGAGCCCGCGTCGGTGCGGACGGGCGGGCCACGCTCGTCGGAGCTGGCGGCCGCGCGTGGCGACGACGTCGACGGGCTCGACGAGCTGGCGGCGTTCGACGACGTCCCGGCGAGCTCCGCGGACGCCGCACCGCCGATGCAGGTCGCGCCAGCGCCGACGTCGTCCGCGGGGGAGGCGGACGCGGCCGCGCAGGTCGCGGCGCTCGCCGCGTTCCGGCCGGTGGCCGAGGCGGCGCCGGTGGCTGACCTGCCCTCGATCTCGCAGGCGTGGGACGCGCTCGCCGCGGAGCTCGCGCCCGGCCCCGAGCCGGTCGCCGACGCCCTGCCCACGGTCGATCGCCCGTCGGCCGTCGAGGTCAGCGCCGACGCGGCCGCGGCGAGCGACGAGACCGTCGCGAGCCGCGAGTCGATCGCATCGGCCCGCGCGCCGGCGCCGGTCATGCCCGAGGTGATCGGGGCGAGCCACGAGGCGAGCGCGGTCGGCGGTGCGCCGGTGCCAGCCCGGTCCGAAGCAATCGCTGCGAGCGATTTCCGTGTCGAGGCGCGCGGCGATGGTGACGGGCGCGAGTCCCGCGAGGTCGGACCCTCGTCGAGGGCGGTCGGTTCCGAGCCGCGGACGGACGGTCGCGAGCGGATCGGCGGGGAGCCATGGCGCGCCGGCGCGGCGCCGGCGCCGATCGCTGCCACGTCCGCGCCGGTGGCTGCCACGCCTGAGCCCGTTGCGGCCAGGTCCGAGCAGGTTGCGGCCAGGTCCGAGCCGGCGGCTGCCGCGCCGGAGGCGGTGAGGGCCGCGTCCGAGTTGCTGGCTGCCGCGCTCGAGCAGGTTGCGGCCAGGCCGGAGCCGATCGCGGCCGCGCCGGAGCCGATCGCGGTCGCGCCGGAGCCGATCGAGGCCGCGCCGGAGCCGGTCGCGGCCTTCGCGGACGCGAGCGGACCGATCGAGCAGGCGGTGCCAGCGGTCATCGCCGTCCAGGAGACGGCGTCGGTGGTCGCGATCCCGGACAGCGAGGCGTGGCCTCCGCCCGAGCTGCGCGAGCCGGCGCCGATCATCGCGCCTCGGTCCGCGTACACCGACCCGGCGATCGCGCTGCCCATGCGCGAGCCGACGTTGATCCTCACCGATGAGCCGCCGCCGATCGCGCCCGCCGGTCCGCCGCCGTCGTCGTTTGCGGTGTCCGCGTCCGCAGCGGCGCCCGCCACCACCGTTGCGTCAGCGGCGCCGTCGTCGTCGGGCCTGGCGCCGGTCGGCGCCACGCCGTCGGCCTCGTCGTCGTCGGGCCTCGCGCCGGTCGGGGCCGCGCCGTCGGCCTCGTCGTCGTCGGGCCTCGCGCCGGTCGGGGCCGCGCCGTCGGCCTCGTCGTCGTCGGGCCT
>DASZXE010001122.1:0-14469 GCA_035546475.1 Kofleriaceae bacterium | reverse complement strand
CGGGCGGCCGCCCGGTCGAGCTCGCGTCGCTGCCGGCGCTGGGCCGGGCCCACGGCGGGCCGATCGTCGTCGACGCCGCCGACGTCGACCTCGACCGCCTGCGCCACGCGCTCGCGGCCGCGGCGTCGCTCGACTACGTCGAGGCGAGCGCGGCGGGCGAGCGGCTCACCGGCCACCTCGGCCCGGCGAGCGCCGCCGACGTGACGGCGCTCCTCGCGAGCGGAGCGGTCGGCCCCGCGCTGCGGCCGGTGAAGCGCAAGGGCAGCGGCCCCACCATCGACCTCGACTTCGTCGGCGCCCCCCGCGACGACCTGTTCCGCCTGCTCGCGGACGTCCTGCGCACCAACCTCGTCGTCGCCGCGCCGGCCGCGCAGACGATCGACGTCCGGGTGCGCCGGCTGCCGGCGGCGCAGCTCGTCGAGCTCGCGGCCACCCGGCTCGGCCTCACCGCGACGCGCCACGGCAACCTGCGCTGGCTGCGCACGGCGGACGCGCCCGCGCTCGATCGCAAGCTGCTCGCCCGCAAGGGCCCGGCGAAGGTGTCGATCGACGCGGTCGGCGCGCGCGCCGGCGAGGTCTACGCGCTCTTGACCGCGCTCGGCGCCGGCGCCGGCGGCGCCGCGTGCGAGGCAGGTCCGCCGCTGACGTTCCGGCTCCACGACGCGCCGCTCGGCGCCGTCCTCGCCGTCACCGCCGCGCTGTCCGGCCAGCCGCCGCAGGCAGGCACCGCCTGCGCCGCCGACGCGCGCCTCGACGACGTCCGCGACGCCGCCATCCACGCGATCGCCGCGATCGGCGTGCGCCGCGCCGCCGCGTTCGGCGCGCCCCGCGGCGTCGTCTTCGTCCGCCCCGGCGATCCGCTCGGCGGCGGCCGCGTGAAGGAGATCGGCGACGGCTTCGTCGGTGTCGACCTCGCCAGCCAGGCCGCCGGCACCGCGATCAGCCTGCCGCTCCACCCGACGGAGCTCGGGCCGTCGTGGGAGGCGGACGCGCCCGCCGACCCGCCCGCCGACGCGCCCGCGATCGGCGAGGGCCCGCGCCGCAACCTCGAGCAGGCCCTCGCCGGCGGACGGCTGGCGGCCACGGTCCTCACCGACCGCGGGCCGCTCGCGATCTTCGAGCTGCCGGAAGGCGGCTGGTTCGTCCTCGATCGGGCCGCGCTGCGCGACCTGCCGGCGGACGCGATCCGCGTCGAGCCGGGGAAGGTGACCTATCGCCTCGACGACGCCGCGGGCGTCACGCCTACGCGGGCCGGCGTCATCGTGCTACGCGCGCGGTGATGCCTCGCGCCGTCCCGCTCCGCCTCGCGCTCGCCGCGAGCCTCACCTTCCTCGCCCTCGCCGCCGGCGTCGCGCCCGCCGCCGCGCAGATCGTCAACGTGCAGGGCTCGCTCGCCGCCGAGCCGCCCGCCGGCTGGTCGGGGCAGCTCCAGGCCGGCGTCGACTGGCAGACCGGCAACACCAGCGTCGTGCGGCTGTCGGGCGCCGGCAACCTGCTCTACCGCCGCGGCCCGTGGCTCGGCCTCGTGCTCGCGCGCGGCGAGTACAGCGAGGGCCAGGGGGTGAAGCTCGCCGAGAAGTCGTTCGAGCACCTGCGCGGCCGCCGCGCGCTCGGCCGGCGCCTGCTGTGGGAGGCGTACGTGCAGCACGAGTACGACGCGTTCCGCCGGCTGTCGGTGCGCGCGGTCGCCGGCACCGGCCCCGCGCTGCGCGTCGTCGACGGTGCGCGCGCGTCGGTCACCGTCGGCGTCTCGTACATGCTCGAGTACGAGCGGCTGTCGACGCTCGAGGGCGCGGCCGACAGCGGCGCGCGGGCGTTCCACCACCGCGCGTCGACCTACGTGACCGGCTCCGTCCACTTCGGCGACGGGCTGGTCGGCACCCAGACCGTCTACGCGCAGCCGCGCCTCGCCGATCCGGCCGACCTGTTGCTCCTCTCCGAGACGTCGCTGACCAGCCAGCTCACGAAGCGGCTCGCCCTCACGAACGCCTTCGTCCTCTCCTACGACTCGACGCCGCCGGTCTCGATCCACCGGCTGTCGACGGCGCTGCGGCTGTCGCTCGCCCTCACCTTCTGATCGGACCGTGAACCCGCTCCGCGACGTATCCTTTCGGCCGGCCCGTCCGTTGTCCGATCATGACGCCCACCGATGACCTCTCCGCCGCGACCCGCGGGCCGTGGCTCCGCTTCCTCGAGACGTACGAGCCGCTGCGCGGCGAGCTGTACCGCTACTGCCGGTACCTGACGCGCAGCCCGTGGGACGCCGAGGACCTGGCGCAGGACACCCTCGCCCGCGCGTTCGTGACGCTCGCGCAGCTCGGCGCCGACCCGCCGAACCCGCGCGCGTGGCTGTTCCGCGTGGCGTCGAACCTGTGGATCGATCAGCTCCGCCGGCGGCGCGACCTGCCGGCCGACGACGTCGCGCCCGACCTGCTCGACGGCGAGGCCGCGGGCGCCCGCGCGGGTGACGTGCGCGCGCCGCGCGAGGCGGCCGGCACGCTGCTGGTCAAGCTGTCGCCGCAGGAGCGCGCCGCCGTCGTCCTGAAGGACGTGTTCGACCTGTCGCTCGACGAGATCGCCGACGCGCTCGGCTCGACGGTCGGCGGCATCAAGGCCGCGCTCCACCGCGGCCGCGGCAAGCTCGCCGACGAGGCCGCGCCCGCCGGCGAGAGCGTGCCGGCGCCGGCTGCGCTCGACGCGTTCGCCGCCGCGTTCAACGCCGGCGATCTCGACCGGCTGACGGCGCTGCTGCTCGACAGCTCGGTGGTGCAGGTCGTCGGCGCGACGACGCAGTACGGGCCGGAGGCGGCGCGCCGCACGGTGCTCCCCGGCATGCTGTTCGGCGTGCGCCGGATGGCGGTCGCCGACCCGACCACCGGCATGGATCCCGCGCTCGTGCAGGGCGTGCTGGCCGAGCCGCCGCGCGTCGAGGCGCGGCGCCACCGCGGCCGCTGGGTGCTCGTGCACTGGTACCGCCACGCCGACGGCGACTTCGTGCGCGCGTTCACCACCGTCGAGCTCGAGGGCGACCGGATCGCCCGGCTCGCCAACTACTTCTACAACCCGGAGCTGATGGCGGAGCTCGGCGCCGAGCTCGGCGTGCCGGTGCGGACCAACGGCCGCCGCTGGTGCGCGAGGAGCGCGTCGTGAGCTCCGCTGCGCTCGCCCCGCTGGCCGCGCTGGCCGCCTGTGCGCCTGCCCACGCCACCCTCACTCCGACGAGGACCCCGATGAGCCACGCCCACCACGCCGACCTCGACGGTCTGCACCTGTACTACGAGGACCACGGCGCCGGCCGCCCGCTCGTGCTCATGCACGGCGGCGGCTCGACGATCCAGACCAGCTTCGGCGCGCTCCTGCCGGAGCTCGCGCGCGGCCACCGGGTGATCGCCGTCGAGCAGCAGGGCCACGGCCACACCGCCGACCTCGACCGGCCCTTCTCGTTCGAGCAGATGGCCGACGACACCGCCGCGCTGCTCGACCGGCTCGGTGTCCGGAACGCGGACATCCTCGGCTTCTCGGCCGGCGGCATGACCGCGCTGCAGGTCGCGGTCCGCCACCCGCAGCTCGTCCGCCGGCTGGTGATCTGCTCCGGCTTCCACGCGCACGCCGGGCTGCTCCCGGCGCTGCGCGAGCTGTTCCGCGCGCCGCCCGACCCGGGCGCGATGCCGGCCCCGCTGCGCGAGGCGTACCTGGCCGCGGCGCCGCAGCCGGACCTCGATCGGTTCGTCGCCAAGACGATGGCGATGATGGACGGCTTCGCCGACCTCCCCGACGAGGCGCTGCGCGCGATCACCGCGCCGACGCTCGTCCTCCAGGGCGACCGCGACGTCATCCTGCCCGAGCACGCGCTCGCGCTGTCGCGGCTCGTCGCCCACGGGCAGCTCGCGATCGTCCCCGGCGCGGCGCACGGCGCCTACCTCGGCGTCGCGGAGCTGCCGGCCGACCCCGCGCTGGTCGCGATCGGCACGGCGATCATCGAGCGGTTCCTCGCCGAGCCCGACCCGTCCTGACCGCCGCCCCTCGACCTCCTCGCACGGCGCGGCGAAGCCCGCGATCAGCGCCGGTGGCGGCGCTCGGCGGCGAGGTCGGCCTGCTCGGCGGTCTCCTCGTCGACGACGGGCGGGCCGTCCACGCGGGCGCCGAGGCCGGCCCAGCGCATCACGGTGGCCGTCGCCGCCGCCGCATCGGCCGGCGCCAGCGTGCGGATCGACGAGCCGTGGTTGCCGCCGGGCGCGACGTACTCGAACGAGTCGGTGGCATCGCCGAGCGTCACCGCCCCCGCCGACCACGGATCGCGCTCGCCGTAGATCAGCAGCAGGTGCGCGCCCTGCGTCGCGATCCAGCCCTGGACGTCCGTCATCGCCGCGCCGTCGTCGTACGGCGGCGTCGGGATCCCCGCCGGCACGTACGCCCGCGCGGTGTCCTCGCCCGGGTGGCGCAGGCCGACGAGGTAGCTCTCGTCGTCGATCGGGTAGCCGAGCTGCGTCGCCGACTGGTGGTAGTACGGCAGGAAGTCGGTCAGGTCGGAGTCGCCGTACGACGACAGCGTCACCACCCCGTCGAGGAACTGGTAGAGCTGCGAGTCGGCGGCGCCGGCGGCGGGGATCGACGCGCAGTCGGCCTGGCTGCCGTACTGCCAGAAGATGAACGGCAGCTCCTCGACGGCGAACTCGAACGCGCGGTCGACGCCGAGGATCGCCGTGAAGCTCGCGTCCGCCTGCATCCGCGCCTCGAGCGCGTCGCGGTGGGCGAGCGCGAGGTTCTGGAACTCCTCCAGGTGCTGCCGGCACGCCGGATCGGTGCCGACCTGGTCGAGGAAGCGGATGTAGCGGTTGTCGGGGCCCTGCACCTCGTCCGCCGGGTAGTCGAGCGGCGCGACGTACGCGATCGTGCCGTCGACGTCGTCGGGGTAGAAGCGCCGGTGGAACAGCGACGTCATCCCGCCCTTGCTGGCGCCGGTGGTGAGCCACCGGCCGTGGTAGAGCGGCCGCAGCGCCTCGACGATACGGTGCTGATCGGCCGCGGCCTCCGCGATGTCGAGCTTGGTCCAGTCGGCGGGGTCGGGACGCGACGGCGCGAAGAACCGGTGCTCCATCGAGAGCTGGTTGCCGCCGACGATCGCGGTGACCTCGCTGCGCAGCGGGAACGGCGAGACGAAGTAGCCCGAGTTGTAGACCACCATCGGCGCCGCGGCGTCGCGGTGGAGGAGCGTCATCCGCTGGACGAAGTGCGCGCCCTCGGGGTGCGCGTGATCGACCGGCTGTTCGTAGCCGAGCTCGAAGAAGCGGTAGCCGGGGAGGTCGGTGCCAAGCTCGCTCGCGGTCATCCCCGGGATGGCCTGCAGCGCGGCGAGGACGTCGCCGTCGGCGGCCGGGGTGTCGGGCGGCTCGGTCGAGCTCGCCGGGTCGCCACACGCCGCCGCGAGCGCGAGCGCCGCGAGCGCGGCCGCGGCGACCGACGGGATGCTCGCGCGCATGAGGAAGGCGTAACACGCGGGCGCCCCGCCGGCGCGGGCTTCCGCTAACGTGGTGGCATGGATGTCCGCTCCTCCCTGATCGGCGTGACGCTCGTCGCAGCGGCCGCGTGCTCGTCGCGGTCGGCGTCGCCGCCCGACGCGAGCCACCTGCCCGACGGACCGCCGGGGACCGCGCCGATCGAGCACGTGCTCGTCCTCAACATCGACGGCCTGCACGGCGTCGATCTCGCGCGCTACCTCGCCGCCGCACCGGACTCGACGCTCGCGCGGCTGGCGTCGCTCGGCACCCGCTACGGCGAGGCCCGTGCGCCGTTCCCGTCGGACTCGTTCCCGAGCGTGCTCGCCGAGGCGACCGGCGGCACGCCGCGCTCGACCGGCGTCTTCTACGACATCTCCTACGACCGCACGCTGTCGCCGCCCGGCTCCGACTGCTCGACGGTGGGGACGGTCGTCGACTTCAGCGAGGTCGCCGATCGCGACAGCACGGCGATCGACGGCGGCGGCGGGCTCGATCCCGCGAAGCTGCCGCGCGATCCGGCGCACGGCTGCGCCCCCGTCTACCCGCACGCCTACCTGCGCGTGAACACCACGTTCGAGGTCGTGCACGAGGCCGGCGGCCGCACCGCGTGGGCGGACAAGCACCTCAGCTACGAGATCCTCGACGGGCCGTCGGGCGCCGGCGTCGACGACCTGTTCGATCCCGAGATCGCGGCCGCCGACACCAGGACGCTCGCCGGCGTCACCGCGTACGATCAGTCGAAGGTCGACGGCGTGCTGCACGAGATCGACGGCCTCGATCACGCGGGCGGCCCGGCGGCGGTGCCGGCGCTCTACGGGATGAACTTCCAGGCGGTGAGCGTGCAGCAGAAGATCTGGGGCTACGCGGACGGGGCGGCGACGCCGATCCCCAGCGTCACCGCCGCGATCGGCGCCGTCGACGCGCAGCTCGGCACCATCGTGCGCGAGCTGGTGGCGACCGGCCAGTGGGCGTCGACGGTGGTCATCGTCTCGGGCAGCCACGGGCAGTCGCCGATCGATCCGGCGGCGCTCGACCGGGTGGCGACGAACGTGGTGCCCGACCTCGTCGACTCGATCGGCGCGGGCACGCTCGCGCACGCGACGCAGGACACGGTCGCGCTGCTCTGGCTGGCGGCGCCGGCGCGCACGGCGGAGGTCGCGCAGGCGCTCACCGCCAACCGGGCCGCGGCCGGCCTCGACCACGTCCTCTCCGGCGCCGAGCTGGTCGCGATGTTCGGCGACCCGGCGACCGACGCGCGCGTGCCGGACCTGATCGGCGTGGTGAAGACGGGGACGATCTACACCGACAGCCACAAGAAGGTCGAGGAGCACGGCGGCATGAGCGACGACGACCGCGAGGTCGCGCTCCTGGTCCTCGGCGGCGGCGCGGGCGCGGACGTCGAGGCGGCGCCGGTCGAGACCCGCCAGCTCGCGCCGACGATCCTGAGCGCGCTCGGCCTCGATCCATCGCGCCTCGACGCGGTGCGCGCCGAGGGCACCGCGGTGCTGCCCGGCCTGAGCTTCCGGCACTGACCCGCCGGCTCACCATGCGCACCACGCTCGTCTCGTCGATGACGCTCGCCGCCGCGCTCGCCGGCACGCTCGCCGCCTGCGCGCATCCGCATGCGCCGGCGCGTCCCGGTCCCGACGCCACCGTCGACGGCGCGCGCCGGCTCGCCTACGACGACCCGCACCCGCTCCGCGGCACCGTCAACGCGCGCGCCGGCGATCGGATCGACTGGTACGTCTTCGAGATGGACGAGGAGTGCACGTCGGTGGGGCTCGACCTGCGCGTGAAGGCCGCCCGCGCGCCGGCCCGGCTCCGCGTCGACGTCGTCGATCCACGCGGCGAGCCTCATGGCCGCGTCGTGTCGCGGCACGGCACCCTCCGGATCGAGAACGCGCCGCTCGGGCACTACCACGTGGCCGTCGCGATCGAGGGGGACGACGCCGCCCGCTACATGCTCGTGGCGCGCGACGCCCGCACCGGCTTCGAGTGCGGCGACCTGCCGCCGCCGAGGCCGCTGAACATCGAGCGGGTCCCGGCCGTCACGCTGCCGCCGGCGCCGCCGGGCATGCTCGCCGTCACCATCGGCGCGTGGGAGACCTGGTCCGAGCGCGACCGCGACGGCGTCCCGCTCGCCCGGCTCATGACCGGCTACCTCGACGGCGTCGACGCCGGCGAGAGCGGTCCGGCGGTCGACGCCCACGGCACGCCGGTGCCCGGGGTCGAGCTGAAGGTCCTCGGCGCCGACCGGCACACGGCGCTCGCCGAGCTGCGCGGGACGCCGCCCGATCGCGGCGCGATCGCCGGCGCGCTGCTGCGCTTCCCGCCGCCGCCGCCACCGCCGCTCACCGTCGACGTCATCGATCGCTGGCGCGGCCGCGAGGGGGTCATGGTCGAGCTCGACGCCGGCGAGATCGAAGGCGTCGCCGGCGGGTGGCGCGGCCCGATCCTCGACGCCGACGGCCACCCGCTCGCCGACCTCGTCGTGCTCCGCGCCGACGCGCGCCACAGCTTCGCGCGCATCGCCGCCGCCCCGCTCGCCGCGATCCTGACCGCGCGCAAGGCCACCGTCTCGCCGCCCTGACCGCGCCACCCGCCCGCCGCGCGGCGCGTTCAGGCGGGCCGTCGCGGGGCGGTGTTGAAGGCGAGCTGCGCGGCGAAGGCGCGCTGGTAGGCGGGGCGGGCCTCGCCGCGGGCGGCGTACGCGGCGAGGTTGGCGATCTCGTCGAGCAGGCCGGAGGGCCGCAGGCGGAGCAGCACGTGGACCATCATCAGGTCGCCGGCGCTGAAGTCACCGTCGAGCCAGTCGGCGTCGCCGAGGCGCGCGGACAGCGGTTGCAGGCGCGCGCGGATGCGCTCCTGGACGAGCGGCAGCCGCTCCTTCGCCCACGGCCGGTCGCCCTCGACCAGCTTCGCGGTCACGAGGTCGAGGATCGGCGGCTCGACCGTGTTCACCGCGGCGAACATCCACGCGATCGCGCGCGCGCGCGCGCTGGCATCGACGGGCAGCAGGCCCGGGTAGCGCTCGCCGAGGTGCAGCACGATCGCGCCGGTCTCGAACAGCACGAGGTCGCCCTCCTCGTAGGTCGGGATCTGGCCGAACGGATGGCGCGCGAGGTGCTCCGGCTCCTTCAGCGCGCGGAACGAGACCGGGCGGACCTCGTACGGCTGGCCGACCTCCTCCAGCGCCCAGCGGACGCGGGTGTCGCGCGCCAGGCCCATGCCGCCGTCGGGCGAGCGTTCGAAGGCCGTGATGGTGATCGTCATGGTGCGCCACTGTACCCGCCGGACGGCGAGGCGAGGCGAGGCGGCTAGCCGAACAGCGACGGCTGCACCGGCGGCCCCGGCTCGGCCGCGGCCGCCTCGACGCGCGCGGAGTCGAGCCACCGCGGCGCGTCGGTCGCGAGCCAGCCGGTGAGCGGCCGCGGCGCGAGCAGCTCGACGAGCGCCTCGGGCGCGACGTCGCGATCGAGCCACCGCTCGCGCTCGGCGGCGGCGATGACGACCGGCTGCTGGTCGTCGACCGGCGCGACCAGCGCGTCGGCGGCGGTGGTGAGGATCGCCAGCTCCTCGAGCCAGTGGCCCTCGTGCTGGCGGCCGCGCGCGATCGCGGCGAACGTGAGGGCGCGGCCGTCACCGGCACCCGCTCCGTCGGCGCGCGGGTCGTCGCGCGGCGCGAAGCGGACCGGGCAGCGCGCCTCGCCCTCGCCGCGCCAGCCGTAGAAGCCGTCGGCGAGGACGAGGCAGCGCCGCCGGGCGAGCGCGTGGCGCAGCAGCGGCTTCAGCAGCGCCGTCTCGGCGCGCACGTCGGCGAGCTGCGGCCGCTTCGCGCCGTGCGACGGCATCGTCAGGCTCCAGCGCGCGAGCGTGAGCCGCGGCGGCCCGTCGCGCGCGGTGATGGCGCGCACCGGCTGGGTCGGCGCGACGTTCCAGCGCGGCGCCCACCAGTCCTTCAGCCCCGCCGGCATCGGCGGCGCGAGCGCGAGCACGCCGACCAGCGCGTCGGCCCCGACCCGCTCGACCTCCGCGCCGCCGATCGTCGGCGCCCGCCTCGTCGACAGATAGCGCCGGCGCATCACCGAAAGCTAGCACCGCCGCCCGCGTCCGCGCCGGCGTCACCTCGCCCGGGCCGGCGGCGCCCACGGGCATGACGACGCACCGCGGCCCGCAGCGGCGATCGCGCACGAGCTTCGCCGGTCGGGCCACGCCACGCACCTTCCGCGCACTCCGGCCGCGCGGCCCCGACCGTCCGCGTCGGCCCGCGCTGCGGGCACGGCGGATGCTTCGCCACCGCTCATGACCCGACCTCGCGTGGTGATCATCGGCGGCGGTCTCGCAGGGCTCTCCACCGGCTGCTACGCGCTGCACAACGGCTGGGACGCGCTGATCGTCGAGCACAACCAGGCGCTCGGCGGCGTCTGCACCGCCTGGCAGCGCGGCGACTACGTCGTCGACGGCTGCATCCACTGGCTCACCGGCGGCGCGTTCTCGGACCTCTACCGCGAGCTGCACATCGTCCCGCCGGTCGAGACCCGCGCGCTCGACAGCTTCTTCACCTACGTCGACGTGCCGAC
This sequence comes from Kofleriaceae bacterium, assembly GCA_035546475.1. Taxonomy (GTDB): domain Bacteria; phylum Myxococcota_A; class Polyangia; order Haliangiales; family Haliangiaceae; genus UBA2376. The sequence continues at coordinate 4,391 of DASZXE010001122.1, read as the reverse complement.
CGGCGAGCGGATCGTCGTTGGCCGCGACCTCGATCGACTCGCCCACGACCTGCGCACCCTGGCGCCCCGCAGCGCCGCCGCGATCGACGCGCTCGTCGAGGGCGCCCGCGCGTTCGCCGAGGTGCACCCGCCGATCGAGCTGCCGGCCGAGCTCGCGACCGTGCGCACGCGCCTCCACGACCTGTGGGAGCTGCGCCACCAGCTCGGCACCATCTTCTCGTTCCGCAAGGACGTGGCGAGCTGGGCCTCGCACCACGTCCAGGACGACACCGTGCGCCGGCTGCTCCGCCGGCTCGCGCCCGACGACGCGCCGATGTTCGTCGCGCTGATGATCCTCGGCTACCTCGAGCGCGGCTGGCTGTCGCGGCCGATCGGCGGCACGGCGCCCTTCCGCGACGCGCTGATCGCGCGCTACCGCGAGCTCGGCGGCGAGGCGCGCCTGTCGACGACCGTCGACCAGATCGTCGTCGACGGCGGCCGCGCGCGCGGCGTCCGCCTGACCGACGGCACGATCCTCGACGGCGCGATCGTGGTGTCGACGGCGAGCACGCCGGAGACGGTGCTGCGGCTGCTCGACGGCCGCTTCGGCGCCGCCGCGGTGCAGGATCGCCTCGCGCAGTGGAAGCTGTTCGAGCCGATCGCGCAGGTCACCTACGGCGTCGCCGCGCCGCTCGCCGACGTCCCGCCGACGCTGCTCCTCGATCGCATCGAGCCGCTCGCGGTCGGCGGCGTCGACAACGACCACCTGTACCTGCGCATCTTCAACGAGGGCCCCGGCTTCGCACCGCCGGGTCACAGCGTCGTGCAGGCGCTCCTGCGCACCGACTTCGACTGGTGGGCGTCACGCGGCGACGGCTACGCGGCGGCCAAGGCCGAGGTCGCCGAGGCGCTGCGCGCGCGGCTCGCGGTGCACCTGCCGCCGATGCGCGACCAGGTCCGCATGATCGACGTCGCGACGCCGCTGACGTACTGGCGGAGCGCGCGATCGTGGCGCGGCGCCTACGAGGGCTGGCGGCCGACGGCCGACACCTTCCTCGCCCACGTCGACAAGACGCTGCCCGGCCTCGACGACTTCTACATGGCCGGGCAGTGGGTCGAGCCCGGCGGCGGCGTGCCGACCGCGCTCGTGTCGGGGCGCCAGGTCGTGCAGATCATGTGCGAGCGCACCGGCCGCCCGTTCGCGCCGGCCGGCCGCGGCCTGTGACCGCGCGCCGCGGCCGCCTCGGGGCACGCGGCCGTCGGGGCAGAGCGCAGTGCGCGCAGCCCCATGCCGGTCGCGTCGTCGGGCAGCCGGCACCTCGCGGCACGGCCCTCGAGGGTCGGCCAGGACAGCAGCCCGGTCGTCGATCGATCGGGCGATCGGGCGATCGGGCGATCGGGCCCGAGGAGGCCTCGGGACCGAGCTCGGTGAGATTCAGAGCAACCCGGCGCCGAGCTCGGCTCGGACGCTCGGGCGAGGATCAGGAGCGGCCGCGACCGCCGCCGCCGCTCCAGCCGCCGCGGCCACCGCCACCACCGCCACCGCCGCCGCCGCGCGAGTTGCGCTCCTCGGCCTCGTTGACCCGCAGGGGGCGGCCGTCGAGCATCTTGCCGTTCATCTCGCTGATGGCCTTGGTCGCCGCGGCGGGCGAGCCCATGGTGACGAACGCGAAGCCGCGCGGGCGGCCGGTCTCGCGGTCGGCGACGACGTGGACGTCGGTCACTTCGCCGAGGGCCGAGAACTCTTCTCGGATCGTGTCGCCGGTGGTGTTGAAGGAGAGGTTGCCTACGTACAGACGCGTGCTCATGTGCATTGTCTTCTTGGTCAGAGTCGGTCCTCGCGGCCGATCATGCGGGCGCGAGGACGGGGGCAGCATGGACCTCCTGGCCGAAATGGCCAGCACGATCGTCGAACTGTCGGCTTACGCTGCGGTCCGGCCGCCGGCCCGCGGCCCCCAGGCCCCCCCGCACCCGGCCCTCGGGCCGCCCGGCCCCCCTCCCGGCCCCGGGCCGAGCGCGTCGCAACCGGGTCGTGATACGTGTCCGCGATGACGAACTCGATCGGGGGACGATGCGCGGCCGACACCTCGTGGGGCCGCGCAGCGCGCCGGCGCGCGCTCGCGACGATCGCCGGCCTGCTGCTCGCCGCCGGCTTGGTGGCGTGCGGGGACGACGGCGGCGCGTCGCACCTGACCTGCGACCCGCAGGCGCTGGTGCCCCCGGGCGCGGCGACGTTCGTCGACATCTCGGCGGCGAGCGGCATCCAGGCCGGCAACTTCGACCCGGCGCCGGCCAACCCGATCGCGATCAACGATCACAGCCGCCTCGCGTTCGCCGACCTCGACGGCGACGGCTGCGACGACATCGTCGCCTCCGACCTGTTCCCCAACCGGCAGACGACGCCGCCGACGCCGTTCAGCCACCTCGTCTATCACAGCAACTGCGACGGCACGTTCACCGAGATCAGCGCCGAGACTGGCCTCCACGACGTCCCGGCCGGCTTCTTCGCGTTCGGCGACGTCGACAACGACGGCGACGAGGACTGCTTCGCCGGCCTCGACATCCCGCTGGCCGGCCTGCACCACTCGCTGTGGCTCAACGACGGCCACGGCCACTTCACGGTGAAGCCCGACAGCGGCCTCGAGGGCACCGCCGGCCGCACCTACGCGGGCAACGCCGTGTTCGCCGACTTCGACGGCGACGGCAAGCTCGACCTCTTCCTCGGCAACGGCCAGACCAGCTACGCCGCCAACGACGAGCTCTTCCTCGGCCACGGCGACGGCACCTTCTCGAGCGCGACCGCCAACCTGGTCGGCGACATCGCGAACCCGTCCGACGGCAGCGTCGCCTGCGACTACGACGACGACGGCGATCTCGACATCTTCGTGTCGGTCTACGGCGTGTCGATCAACAACGGCCACAACATGCTGTTCGAGAACGACGGCCACGCCCACTTCACCGAGGTCGCCCAGGCGCGCGGCTTCCAGGCGGAGGCGACCGGCAACTACTGGCTGGCGTCGACCGGCTACGGCACCACCGCCGAGCCCGGCGTCGCGGCGGAGGCGTGGGTCGGCTCGAACGGCTTCGGCCTCGACTGCGGCGACGTCGACAACGACGGCGATCTCGATGTCGTCGTCTCCGCGATCTCGCACCCGGTCGGCACCGACTACAGCCGCAAGTGGTCCGATCCGTCGGTGCTGCTGCTCAACGGCGGCGCCGCGGCCGGTCACACCTTCACCAACGCCTGGCTGGCGAAGGGCCTGCCGTTCAACGAGGGCGACGTCGACGCGAGCATGGTCGACTTCGACAACGACGGCCTGCTCGACCTCGGCGTGTCGCGGACGGACAAGTACGAGTCGGGCTACACGACCGAGGAGCAGAAGGGCTGGTTCGGCCTCGATCACCAGAAGGCCGACGGCACGTTCGAGATCCTCGACCGCGCGGTCGGCCTCACCGACGAGGACGGCGGCCCCGGCATGAAGGGCGCGCAGAACCACGCGTGGGCGGACATCGACGGCGACGGCGACCTCGACCTCCTGCTCGGCGCGCGCGATCAGGGCGGCGGCCGCGCGAATCTCCTGTTCCGCAACGACGTCGGCAGCCACAACCGCTGGCTGGCGCTGCGGCTGGTCGGCGACGGCGTGAAGGTCAACCGCGACGCGATCGGCGCGCGCGTCACGATCACGTTCGCGGACGATCCGACCTTCAAGCTCGTGCGCGAGGTCCGCTCGAGCCGCGGCACGTACGACAGCGGCGACACCCGCACGCTCTACTTCGGCCTGGGCGGCGCGCGCGGGCTCGGCTGCGACTTCACGGCGACCGTCCGCTGGCCGGACGGGACGATCGACACGTTCGACTCGACCCAGACGAAGCTCGAGCGGATCGCGACGATCACGTACGGCGCCGGCATCGACTGATCCCGGGGCCGGCGCCCGAACGCGCCGATCGCGTAGCACCGATGCGCGGGTCGTGCGTTGGAGCGGCGATGGCGAGGTCAACCTGCCCGCGGCGCGCCGGTCTGGCCGGACTCGGCGTCCTCGCGAGCCTCGGCGGCCTCGGCGGCCTCGCGGGCCTCGGCGGCCTGGCGGGCCTCGGCGGCCTCGTGGCGCCGGCCGCCGCCGACCCGCTGGTCCGACGACCTCCCGCGAGCGGTGGCGAGCCGTGCCAGGACTCCTGGTGCGGGACGCCCGCCGGCTGGGTGACGCCGGTCAGCGGTACCGGCCCCGACACCTGGCCGACCACCAACCTCCGGCTCGGGGCCACCGGCGAGACGCTGCGCACGGCCGCGGGCGACGAGCGCACCGAGAGCGCGGCGCTGCTCGGCCTCGACTTCCACTTCCCGCTCGCGCTGACCGACCGCCCCGGCGCCGACAACCGCGTGATGCGTGTCCGGTTGACCGGACAGTTCCTCG
>DASZXE010001121.1:0-5184 GCA_035546475.1 Kofleriaceae bacterium | reverse complement strand
CACCCGGCCGCACGCCGGCCCCCGGGCCCGCCGGCGTCGACGGCAACAGCGCCCCCAGCCCGCGACCGAGCCCACGCTTCTTGTCGGTCACGGCGAGCTCACCGCCGGCGCGTGGATCACCGCCGGCTCGCCGATGCGCGCCAGGTACTCGTCGGCGACCGCCAGGTAGCTCTTCGCGCCCGGGCTGCGCACGTCGTAGAGGAGCGCCGGCTGCCCGTGCGACGGCGCCTCCGACAGCCGGATGTTCCTCGGCACCAGCGTCTCGAAGACCTTCTCGCCGAAGAACGCCTGCACCTCGCCCTTCACCTGCGCCGCCAGGTTCGTCCGCCCGTCGTACATGCAGAACAGCACGCCGTCGATCGTGAGCCGCGGGTTGTAGAGCGAGCGGATCTTCTCGACGGTGGCCGCCAGCGACGACAGCCCCTCGAGCGCGAAGTACTCCGCCTGCATCGGCACCACCACGCCGTCGGCGGCGACCAGCGCGTTCAGGGTCAGCATGCCGAGCGACGGCGGGCAGTCGATGACGACGTAGTCGAACTGCTCGACGACGGTGGCGAGCGCGTCGGCGAGCACCCGCTCGCGGCGGTCCGCGCCGACCAGCTCGAGCTCCGCGCCGACGAGGTCGCTGTTGGCCGGCGCGACGAACAGGGTCGGGAGGTCCGTCGGCCGGATGACATCGGCGAGCGCCACGTCGCCGATGAGCGCGTCGTACACCGACAGCTCGATGCGCGCGCGCGGATAGCCGACGCCCGACGACGCGTTGCCCTGCGGATCGAAGTCGCAGAGCAGGACGCGATGGCCCTTGCTGGCCACCGATGCGGCCAGGTTGATGGCGGTCGTGGTCTTGCCCACGCCACCCTTCTGATTGGCCACCGCGACGATCCGGGTCATGTCCACGCCAGGTAGCACGCACGTCTGACGAGAGTCGATCCCGTTTGCTCGCGCCGGCTCGCGCGCGCGCTCGGGGCGCGTCGGTCGTCGGGCGCCGGTCTGCCCCGGTCGGCACGACGCTCGCGTCCCCGCTCCTCGCGGCGCGCCCCGCTTCGCGGCAGCCGCGAAAAAAAATTGGGCACCGGTGATCCCTTTGAGTACATACGACTCACATGTAGGACATGCATCCACATGTCCCAGCGGGAGGCTTCGAATGTCCAACTTTCCGAGAGTCTACGGTTCGTTCGCCGAGTTCGAGCGCGATGAGCTCCGCCGCCTCGATTCCCTCCACACCTCCGTCTCCGACCTCGTCGAGGAGCGCTTCGCCGACGACCTCGACTTCGGCGGCACCGAGAGCAGCGCGCCGCGGCGCCGCGGCCGCCCGCGCAAGCTGCCTCGCTAGCGAGGCCTGGCGGTCCCGGGCGAGCCGCACGGCGGGCGCGACGCGACAGACGTTGTCCCGATGAGCGTCCGTCGTTCGGCGTAGGCTCGCGCCGCGTCGGCCCTCGGCCGGCCGGAGCCGCCATGACCGTTCGCCGCGATCGCCTCGCCCGCCTCGCCCGCCTCGCCCGCCTCGCCCTGCTCGTCGCCTCGCTCGCGCTCGCCGCGTGCGGCCCCGCCGGCCCCGGTGGCAGCGGCGACGACGATCTGCCGGCCGGCCCGTCGTTGCGCCTCGAGCCCGATCACGTCGAGCTCACGGTCGCCAACGCGACGCCGGCGACCCAGCAGTACCGCGTCATCGCGCGCGACGAGCACGGCGACGATCACGACGTGAGCGGCGACGCCGACCTGTCGCTCGGGCTGCCGACGCTCGGCTCGTTCACCGACGCCCGGCTGACGACCGCCGCCGACCGCGGCGGCCACACGACCGTCACCGCCACCTGGAACGGCGAGGTCGCCACCAGCGACCTGACCGTGCGCCTGCAGACGATCGTCGTCGATCCGGGCGTCCCCGCCGGCGCCGTCGACGACTTCGGCGGCGCGCAGCCCGGCGGCGACGCGCCGTCGCTCGTCTATCCGGACACCGGCGTCATCGTGCCGCCCAACCTCGACACGATGGAGCTGCACTTCCTGCCGGGCGGCGCCAACGACGTCTTCCAGCTCACCGTGCGCGGCTCGAACCTCGAGCTGATCGTCTACCTGACCTGCACGCCGGTCGGCGCCGGCTGCGCGTGGGAGCCGACCCAGGAGACCTGGGACATCCTCGCCACCGCCGGCCGCGGCGACGAGCCGCTCAGCTACCACCTGCGCGGCCTGGCCCACGGCGCGCCCGGCCACTACGGCGAGAGCGCCCCGCACACGATCCAGTTCGCCGCCGACGACGTCCAGGGCGGGCTCTACTACTGGGCGGCGAGCGCGGGGGCGATCATGCGCTACGACTTCGGCCGGCGCGGGCAGACCGCCGAGCGGTTCCTGAGCGTGCAGGAGATCCCCGGCCACATGTGCGTCGGCTGCCACACGCTGTCGCGCGACGGCAGCAAGATCGCGGTCGGCCTCGACATCCCCGGGCCGGCGACGCTCGAGGCGTACACCGTCGGCACCCGCGCGCGGCTGTGGACGACGTCGGCGGGCGGCGGCTTCCCCGGCTTCCCGTCGCCGGGCGGCGCCAACTTCTTCTCGTTCTCGCCCGACGCGAGCCGGCTCGTCTCGTCCGACGGCCGCGCGCTCTCTGTCCGGAATGCGGACGACGGCACCGGCACGGCGCAGGTCGTCGCCAACGCGACGATGCCGGACTGGTCGCCCGACGGCACCCGCGTCGTCTTCGCGCGGCCCGGCGCCGCGGCGCCGGCGGCCAGCCCGAGCGTGGGCCAGGGCTCGATCGTCAGCGTCGACGCGTCGACCTGGGGCGACGAGCAGGTGCTCGTGCCGTCGGGCGGCGAGGACAACTACTACCCGTCGTACAGCCCCGACAACGGCTGGGTGGCCTTCAACCGGTCGGCGCTGTCGGACTCGTTCGACGCCACCGACGCGAAGGTGTTCGTCGTCGCGTCGGGCGGCGGCACGCCGATCCCGCTGACCCGCGCGGCGTCGACGGCGGGCGACTCGTGGCCGAAGTGGGCGCCGCTCGAGCACAGCTACGCCGGCGGCGCGCTGCACTGGCTGACCTTCTCGTCGCGGCGGCCGTACGGCCTGCGCGGCGGCTCGCAGGCGCAGCTCTGGATGGTCGGCTTCGATCCGGCGAAGGCGGCGAACGGCGAGGACCCGAGCTTCGCGGCGTTCTGGCTGCCGTTCCAGGATCCGGCGAGCGGCAACCACATCGCGCAGTGGGTGGAGCACGTCGACCGCGAGCCGTGCACCGAGGGCACCTGCCCCGGCGGCGAGTTCTGCGAGGGCGGCTACTGCGTGCCCGACATCGACTGATCGCCGGGCGACGCCGGCGGTGCGGACGGTCCGCGCCGCCGCCGCCGGGCTCACCCGTCAGCGCGCGGTGCCGGTGACCGGCACGTCCAGCTCGCCGACGTAGCCCGACGGCGTGCTGTAGTGGATCTGGCTCTCGAGATCGATGCGGCCGCCGCCGGGAGGCGTGCAGGTGACGGTCATGATCGTCGTGCCGCCGGGCCGGACGCACGGCGCCAGCAGCGACACGTCGCAGGCGGTCGCCGGCACGCACGGGCCGGGCGGCAGGCACGGGCCGGGCGGCAGGAGATCGATCCGGCTGATGTCGAGATCGGTGCTCGCGTGGTTGGTGAGCACCACGCGCACGCTCGCCGAGCCGCCGCCCGGGATGACGCCGAGGTCGACCGGGTTCGGGTTCGCCGTGAGCAGGGTGCGGAGGTCCTCCTCGCTGGTGTCGACGTCGTCGACGCAGGCGGTGAGGGCCGGGGTGAGGGCGAGGGCGGCCGCGAAGGCCGCGCGGAGGATGGAACTGCTACGCATGGCCCTGGAGAGTCGCCACCGCCGCGATCGTGACCGCGACCGCGCCACGCGAGCCCGCGTCGGGCGCCGCGCGCCATCGCCGCCCGCCGAGGTGGACGGCGCGCGTCGGGCGCGCCCACCGTCGACGCCGCCCTACGCGAGGCCGTACTCCTTGAGCTTCTTGTAGAGCGTCGAGCGATCGATCTCGAGGATGGCCGCGGCCTGGGCCTTGTTGCCGTTGGTGGCGGCGAGGGCGGCGACGATGCCGTCCTTCTCGAGCTCGCGCAGCGAGCGGGCGGGCGACGAGGTCGGGGCGGCAGGCGCCGCGGTCGCGGGCGCCGGGACGACGATCGACGGATGGCTCGCCGGCGACGCCGCCGGCGCCGTCGGTGTCGGCATGGCCGCCGGCGTCGGCGTCGGGATCGTGGGCGACGACGACCGCGCGCCCGCCGCCGTCGCCTCCGCGGGCGACGCCGACATCATCTGCGAGCCGAGCGGCGGCGTCGGCGCCGCCCGCCGCGGCCCGCCGAGCCGCGTGCCGAGGCCGGGCGGCAGGTCGGCCTCCTCGATCCACTCGCCGCGCCCGAGGACGACCGCGCGCTCCACCGCGTTGCGCAGCTCGCGCACGTTGCCCGGCCACGTGTGCGCGCAGAGCAGCCGCATCGCCTCCGGCCGGAAGCCGACCACGCGCCGCCCGACCTGCTGCCGCATCCGCGCCAGGAAGTGCTCGGCGAGCAGCGGGATGTCCTCGCCGCGCTCGCGGAGCGGCGGCACCGTCGTCGCGACCACGCTCAGCCGGTAGTAGAGGTCCTCGCGGAACGTGCCGCGTCGGACCATGTCGGTGAGGTCGCGGTTGGTCGCGGCGACCAGCCGGACGTCGACCGTGATCGGCCGCGTGCCGCCGACCCGCTCGAACCGCCGCTCCTCGAGCACGCGCAGCAGCTTCGTCTGCAAGGCGAGCGGCATCTCGCCGATCTCGTCGAGGAACAGCGTCCCCTTGTCGGCCGACTCGAAGCGCCCGACCTTGCGCTCCGTCGCGCCGGTGAACGCGCCCTTCTCGTGGCCGAACAGCTCGCTCTCGATGAGGCTCTCGGTCAGGGCCGCGCAGTTGACCGCGACGCACGGCCCCTGCGCGCGCCGCGACGAGCGGTGGATCGCGCGCGCCACCATCTCCTTGCCGGAGCCGGACTCGCCGCCGAGCAGCACGGTCGCGTCGGTGGGCGCGACGCGCGCGACGAGATCGAGCAGCGCGAGCGCGGCCGGCGAGCGGCCGATCAGCTCGCCGTCGCCCAGCCGCTCCTCGAGGGCGGCCTGGCCGCGGACCAGCGCGCCCTGCACCTCGGCGGCGGCGAGCGCGGCGGCGGCGAGCTGCGCGAGGCAGCCGGCCGCCATGACGTC
>DASZXE010001120.1:0-2701 GCA_035546475.1 Kofleriaceae bacterium | reverse complement strand
AGGCCGGGCGGCGGCGCGGCCGGCGGCGTGGCCAGCGGCGCGCCGGTCGTCAGCTCGAAGCCGGCCGTGTGCGCGCCGTCGGAGGCGCCGACCGTCGGGCCCGCCACCCACACGCGCGTCGGCTGCCACGGCAGCGGCTGGCGCCACAGCATGCGGCGCGCGCGCAGGTCGACGGCGTAGAGCGCGGCGCCGCCGTCCGGCTGGGCGAGCGCCTCGATCGCATGGTCCTCGGCGCCGACGGTGCCGACGTCGGGCAGCGTCCAGCCCTGCGGCGACGACGGCAGCGACGGATCGAGCTCGAACGAGTCGATCTTCGCGCCGTGGACCAGATCGAAGGCGAAGACGCGCGGCAGGCCGCCGCGGATCACGCGGACGGTCGCGGTCGTCTTCGTCGCCGCGGCGGCGATCACGCCCGGGTGGCCGGCGTAGTGGGGGATGAGCCCGCTCCAGGTCCGGTGCAGCCGGCCGTCGCGCACGCGCCACAGCTCGAAGAAGCCGCGGTCGCTCTTCGCCTCGCGGCGGATCGCGAGCGCGCCGTCGGGCGTCGCCGTCGCGTCGACGAACGCGCCCTCGACCGGCCGCGCGCCGATCATCCACCAGGTCGCGAGCGCGCCGACGCCGAAGCCGATCACCAGGACGGCGATCGCGACGCGGCGTCCCGAGTAGGTGGCCATGGCGCGCGCGGCCTAGTTGCCGTCGTCGGCGTCGTCGGCGTCGTCGCTGTCGTCGGCGCCCGCGTCGGGGGCGTTCGGCGCGTGCTTGGGCGGCGCGATGCCGATGCCGCGGCTGTGATCGAACGGCGCCGGCCGGGCCAGCCCCTTGCCCGGCTCGCCGCGCGCCTGCACCAGCACCTTGCGGCCGCTCGCGAAGAAGAGCGTGACCTTGCCCGGCTCCGACACCTCGACGACGCCCTGGCCGAACGTCGGGTGCTCGACGCGCTCGCCCGGCGTGAAGTGCTCGTTCGCCTTGTACGTGCGGACCGGCAGGCTGAGATCGGCGGCGACCGCCGGCGTGGCGAACCGCTCGACGACCTTCTCGGCGCGGGGCGCGCGCGGCTTGGCCTCCCCGGTGGCGGCGGCGCGGCGCGGGGCGGGGGCGGCCTTGTTCGGGTTCTTGTAGCGGTGCTGCGCGTGGCACTCCTTGCACTGCACGCGGACGATCTCCTCGCCGACCTTCGCCTCGATGACGTGCCAGCGCGGGCCGCCACACTTGTTGCATTGCGCCTCGATATCGGCGCCGACGGGAGGAGTCATGGACCGCGGACTGTACCCGATCACGGGCGCCGCCGACCACCCGCGACGGCATGTCGCGCACGCGGGTGGCGACGGCCGCGCGTGAGGCGCGTACGGGCGCGCCTCCGGGCCGCTACGGGGCGCAGATGCCGTACTCGGTGCCGGCGATGGTGAGCGGGTCGACGAAGCCGAGGCAGCTCGTGCCGGCGACCGCCGCGCACTCCTGGCCGCCGGCGGTCTTGTTGCACACGCGGCGGCACCTCTTCAGCGGCACGCCGCCGACGGTGACGGTGCTGCACATCGTGCCCGCGCTGCAGTCCGCGTCGGTGTTGCAGGTGGTGCCCTGCTGGCCGGCGCCCGGCAGCTCGCAGTCGACGATGTCGGTCTGGCCGATCGTGAAGAAGCCGCACTTCCAGTTGGCCGGGCAGGCGCCGCCGGTCGTCGTCGACAGCGGGTTGCAGTTCGACGAGCAGGTGACCGCGCCGTCGATGTCCATGCCCTGCTGGTTCTGGATCTGGATGATGCACTTGCCGCGCGGCTGCGCGCACTGCATGTCCGACGAGCAGAACTGCTCGCAGCGCATGCCGCCGCCGGCCATGACGCAGGTGAAGTCGCCGGCGCACTCGCTGAAGGAGCCGCAGGTGCTCTGCGCGTTGCCGGGCGCGTTGACCGCGCGGCACGAGGTGCCGATCAGGTCGGTGAAGTCGATGTCGCAGACGAGCGGCGCCGCGCAGCCGCACTGCGGGTTGTAGGCGCAGGGCTGGGTCGGGCAGCCGTTGCCGTCGATCGGGGCGTCGGTGGGGGCGTCGATCGCGGCGTCGGGCGAGGCGTCGATCACGCGGGCGTCGATCGCGGCGGCGTCGTTGCCGCCGTTGCCGTCGTTGTCGGCGGCGTCGCTGGCATTCGCGTCGCCGTCGCCGTTGCCGCCGTCACCGTCGTCGCTGGCGTCCGGGCCGTTGCCGCCGGCGGGGTGGGAGTGGGAGCACGCGGGCATCGCGGCAGGCGCCAGGGCCAGCGCCGCGATCGTCAGGATGGCGGAGAGCCAGCGCACGAGACCAGACTTCATGGCCGCATCGTCGGGGGCGCACCGCCCGGACGCAAGTGCTTTTGCGGCGCCCGCCGGCGGGTGCGGCCCGTCGACGCGGCGGGGCGCGCGTCACCTCCCCGGGCCGGTGCTATGCTGCAGCGAGCGATGTTCGGCATGGGCATGTCCGAGATCCTGGTGATCCTCTTGGTCGCCGCGCTGTTTCTCGGTCCCGAGAAGCTGCCCGACGCCGCGACGAAGATCTCCAAGGGCATCCGCGACCTGCGCAAGCAGACCAAGGACCTGCAGGACACGATCGAGAACGACACCGAGCTCGGCGGCGCGATCCGCGATCTGAAGAGCGCGCTGCGCGGCGACGAGATCCGGCGGCCGCCGGTGCGGAAGCCGCCGGCGAAGGCCGCGGCAGCGAAGGCCGCCGCGGCGG
>DASZXE010001119.1:0-2410 GCA_035546475.1 Kofleriaceae bacterium | reverse complement strand
CCGCGATCGGCGGGCCGAGGCGGGCAACCAGGCGGCCGGCGAGCGTCGACGCCGCCGCGACCGAGACCTGCTGGCCGAGGACGGCGCGGACCGCCAGCTCGAAGCCGTCGAAGCCGCCGGGGACGCGCAGGCCGGGACGCGCGGCGACCTCGTCCGCGAGCGCGGGGTGCGCCTGCAGCGCGGCGGCGATCGCGGCCGGGTGGGCGTCGAGGTCGCAGAGCGCGCGCACCCGGGCGACGACCGCGGCGAGCCGCGGGACCAGGCTCGCGGTCAAGGTCAGCTCGAGCGCCGGGCGCGGCGCGAGCGAGCGCACCGACAGCCAGCCGACCCGATCGTCGATCGCGGCGGTGCGGCGGTAGACGCCGCCGTCGACCTGCTCGACGCCCGGGATCGCGCGCGCGGCGAGGAACGCGAGGAGCGCGTCCCAGTCGAGCGGCGGCCGGTGATCGAGGCGGAGGCGGACCGCGTCGGGCGCGTCGTCGGAGGACGCGACCGCGCGGCGCAGCGCGGCCGGCGGCCGGCCGAAGCGGGCGTGGAACGCGGCGTGGAAGCGGCGCAGGCTGGCGAAGCCGGCGGCGAACGCGACGTCGGTGATCGGCAGGCGCGTCTCGTGGAGGAGCTGCTTCGCGAGCGCGAGGCGGCGGGTCTGCGCGAGCGCGAGCGGCGACGCGCCGAGCTCGGCGGTCACCGAGCGGCGCAGGTGGCGGGCGGTGACGCCGAGGCGATCGGCGAGCGCCTCGACCGACCGCTCGTCGAGGTAGCCGGCGTCGATGCGGGCGAGCGCCGCGCGGGCGAGCGCGGGGACGGCGTCGACCGCGCCGCGGCCGGGCGCGAGCTCGGGGCGGCAGCGCAGGCACGCGCGGAAGCCGGCGAGCTCGGCGTGGGCCGCGCGGGCGAAGAAGCGGCAGCGCTGGCGCGCGGGCAGCCGCGCCGGGCAGATCGGCCGGCAGTAGACGCCGGTCGACGTCACGCCGACGAAGAAGAGGCCGTCGAAGCGGCGGTCGCGGGCGCGGAGCGCGGCGTGGCAGGTGTCGGGATCGAGCTCCACGGCGACCGTTGTAGCCTCGGGCGCGCGCGCTGTCTGGCCGTTTCCGGACCTGGTCGTGGAGGCCCGCGCGGCCTCGGGCGCGGCGCGCGCGGCGACGAGGCGAGCGCCTGCGCACGGTGGCGCGACGAGGGCGTGAAGGTCCCTCCTGCCCCGCGCGGCGATCTCCGACGCGGCGGTCTGTTATGCTGCCCACGATGCCGATGACGCCTCGGCGCCTTGGGAAGTACGAGCTCGTCGCCCGGATCGGCGAGAGCCAGCTCGGCGAGGTCTTCCTCGCCCGTCCACAGGGGACGCGGGCCGTGGCGGTCGTGAAGGTGCTGCACCCGCGGCTCGCCGAGAACCCCGACCTCGTCGGTGCGCTGCTCGAGACCGCCTGGCTCGCGGCGCAGGTGAAGCACCCGAACGTCGTCGATCTGTTCGACCTCGGCGAGGAGGACGGCCAGTGCTTCCTCGCGATGGAGTACCTCGCGGGCGAGACGCTCGCGGCCGTGCTGCGGCAGCCGCAGCGGCGGCTCGACCGCTGGTCGGTCGCGCAGCTCGTCGCCGAGGCGGCGGCCGGCCTGCACGCGATCCACGAGGGGACCGGCCAGGCGGGCCAGCCGCTCGACCTGCTGCACGGCGATGTCAGCCCCGGCAACCTGTTCGTGCTGCACGCGGGGCAGGCGAAGCTCGTCGACGTCGGCGTCGCCCGCATCCGCTCGGCGGACGAGGCGCTGACCCGGTCGATGTCGGAGTACCTGGCGCCCGAGCTCCTGCAGGGGGCGGCGGCCGATCGGCGCTCGGACGTCTTCTCGCTCGGCATGGTGCTGTGGGAGGCGCTCGCGCACCGGCGCGTCTACGTCGCGAACAGCGAGCGCGAGCGGCTGGCGAAGGCGCGGGCCGCGCGCATCGCGGCGCCGTCGAGCGTGGTGCCCGACGTCGGCAAGGCGCTCGACGACATCTGCCTGCGGGCGCTCGCGCGCGATCCGAGCGAGCGGTACGCGAGCGCGGCGGCGATGCAGGAGGAGCTGGTGGCGGCGCTCAAGGCGGCGGGGCGCGCGGGCGATCACCAGTCGATCGCGCGGTTCATGCGGGAGACGTTCGCGGGCGACCTCGCGATGCGCGAGCAGCTCCTGCGCGAGGTGCTCGGGCCGGAGGCGGTGGGGCCGAGCGGGCTGCGGCGGGCGGCCACGCTGCCGCCGCCGATGGGGCTGCCGCCGAGGCCCGCGCGGGTGAGCGGGTCGTACTCGGCGATCGAGATCGTGCCGCCGCGGGTCACGGGCCAGTTCGCCGCGGTCGAGCCGACGGCGGTGTCGTCGGGGCCGCCGCGGGTGACGGCGGAGTTCGGCATCGAGCCGACGGTGGAGTCGCCGGCGCGCGCGC
>DASZXE010001118.1:0-2477 GCA_035546475.1 Kofleriaceae bacterium | reverse complement strand
TCGGGGTCGGCTCGGGGCCGGGCGGCGCGGGCGGGGTCGCGCGCGGGCAGCCCGCGAGGCCGCCGGCACCGAGCAGGCCGATCGCGCCGATCGCCCCCAGGACCGCGATCCGCCGGGCAACGCTGCCTGCCGCACGGGCGTCCAAGGACATCACGTGCAAGGTACTCGCCCCCGTGCGCACCGGCCAACTTCGTCGCGACGGCGACCCGATCGGGCCGTGACGTCGGCCTCCCTTTCGGGCGCCGAGGCCGCCGCCGGCTCCACCTCCGTTTGTCCGGCCGGCCGAATTGACGCTGCCGGAAACGGTGCCTATAGTGCGCCACCTTACTCCGCTGATTCCTTCATGATTTCCGTAGCATCATCTGGACCTGGGGACCGCTCGATGCACCGAACCGACCGCCTGGTTTCCTGCTCGCGGGCCCGCTCCGGGCTGAAGATCTTCGCCGGCCTGCTCCTCGCGGCCTCCGGAGCGGCCGCCGTTCCCGGCCGCGCCGAGGCCCAGCCGAGCCCGCTGCCCACCGGCGGCCCCGGCGGCGGCGAGGAGGAGCCGACCAAGCCGAAGGGCATCGCCGAGGCCGCGCCCAAGCCGACCGGCCTGATGGCGACCACGCTGACGCTGCCGCCGCCGCGCGACCGCCGCAAGAAGTTCCAGGTCATCTCGCTCGACGGCTACCTGCGCACGCGCGGCGACTGGTTCAAGCACCTGCACCTCGGCTTCAACGACGATCCCGACGAGGGCGGCGCGCCGTTCCCGCCGACGCAGTCGTGCATCGACGCCGGCCTCGGCGCCGACACGTGCAAGGACACGTTCAAGACGTCGAACCTGCGGCTCCGCCTCGAGCCGACGATCCAGCTCAGCGAGACGGTCACCGTCCACACGCAGCTCGACCTGCTCGACAACATCGTGCTCGGCTCGACGCCGGCCGGCGTCTACCGCGACGGCACCAGCGGCAGCGGCACTACGCCGCTGGGCGCGTTCAGCGGCGGCCAGACCACGCCGGAGGCGGCGTCGAACGGCCTCGCCCAGTCGATCGCCGTGCGGCGCGCGTGGGCCGAGGTGTCGACCGCGCTCGGCTTCATCAAGTTCGGCCGCATGCCGGACCACTTCGGCCTCGGCATGGTCGCCAACTCCGGCCGCCGCGCCGACACCGACTACGCGACGTGGGAGACGATGTGGCGGCCCGGCGCGCTCGCCAACATCGGCGGCGACAACCCGACCGGCTACGACCTCGACAGCGACTACGGCGACACCGTCGATCGCGTGATGTTCTCGACCGGCGTCCCCGGCACGAACCTCGAGGCGGCGGCCGCGCTCGACTGGCCCGGCTCGGGGCTCACGTCGAACGACACCGAGCTCGGCCTCCACCGGGTCGGCGGCCAGAGCTACGACCTCGACGACACCGACGACGTCGGCGAGTGGATGCTGGCGATCGCGCGGATGGACGCGCCGCGCGACTTCGACGACAAGATGGACCGCGGCAAGCTGGCGCTCAACTACGGCGCCCGCCTGCTCAAGCGCACGCAGTCGTACGACTACGAGAAGGCGTTCACCAGCGGCATGACGCCCGAGGCCGACGGCACGGTGCCGCGCGACCTGTCGCTCTACTCGCCGGACCTGTGGGTCAAGGCGGGCTTCAAGAAGTGGAAGCTCGAGCTCGAGCTGGCCGGCAGCGTCGGCTCGGTGCGGACGCAGGCCGACTTCGACACCACCCCGGTCACCCTCGGCACCAAGGTCGACATCCGCACCTGGGGCGGCGTGCTGCGCGCGTCGACCCTCGCCGTCGACGACAAGCTGGCGTGGGGCGTCGAGCTCGGCGCGGCGTCGGGCGACCAGTGGGACAACGATCCGCAGGGCCGCACGAACCTGCGCGACGCCCAGCTCCTGCCGCCGAAGGGCTCGACCGACCCGATCAAGCGGTTCGTCTTCGACCCCGACTACAAGATCGATCTCATCCTGTTCCGCCAGCTCATCGGCGCGGTGTCGAACGCCGCGTACGTGCGGCCGCACATCAGCTACAAGCTGACCAAGGCGATCACGGCGAGCGGCCAGAACGTGACGAGCGCGCCGGTCGAGCGGGTCGCGACGCCGGGCAACGGCGGCCTGTGGGGGACCGAGTTCGACTTCGACCTCGCCTACCAGGGCAACGGCTTCACGATCGGCGGCGCGTACGGCGTGCTGTTCCCGCTGTCGGCGATGAACCACCCGGCGGACCTGATCAAGGCCGACAGCTCGGGCGAGGTCTTCGAGAACAACACCGGCGACGCCGGCACCGCGCACACCGTCCAGCTCCGCCTGTCCGTCGAGTTCTGAAGAACCGAGCACCGCGAGGTTCTGACTCATCTTCGACACCTCTCTCGACGAACCTGGGTGATATCGCCAGGTTGGCGGGCGCGCGGAGGCTCTAGGCACTACGCCCGTGCCAACGCCTCACAGACGCGCGGTGGCCTGACGCCGGCGGCGGCGAACGCCGCGGCGG
>DASZXE010001117.1:0-2303 GCA_035546475.1 Kofleriaceae bacterium | reverse complement strand
ACCCCCGAGCAGCGGGTCGCGGTCGACGCGGTGGTCGGCGCGCTCGGCGGTCGGCCGGGAGAAGCCCCGGCGTTCGCGAGCTTCCTGCTGCACGGGGTCACCGGGTCGGGGAAGACGGAGGTCTACCTGCGGGTGATCGCGGAGGCGCGCGCGCGCGGGCTCGGCGCGATCGTGCTGGTGCCGGAGATCGCGCTGACGCCGCAGCTCGCGGCGCGCTTCCGCGGCCGGTTCGGCGACGAGGTCGCCATCCTGCACTCGGGGCTGTCGGAGAGCGATCGGCTGAGCGAGTGGGAGCGGCTCCACCGTGGCCAGGCGGCGATCGCGGTGGGCGCGCGGTCGGCGGTGTTCGCGCCGGTCGCCCGGCTGGGCGTGGTCGTCGTCGACGAGGAGCATGACGGCTCGTTCAAGCAGGACGAGGGCGTGCGCTACCACGGCCGCGACGTCGCGCTCGTGCGCGCGCAGCGGGCCGGCGCGGTCTGCGTGCTCGGCTCCGCGACGCCGAGCCTCGAGTCGTTCGGCGCCGCGCAGGCAGGGCGCATGCGCCTGCTCACCATGGTCGAGCGCGCGACCGGCGCCGTGCTGCCGTCCGTCGAGGTCCTCGACCTGCGCCGCTACCAGCCAGACGGCGAGGACATGCTGTCGGCGCCGCTCGCGGCCGCGCTCGAGCGGACGCTCGCGGCGGGCGAGCAGGCGATCCTGTTCCTCAACCGCCGCGGCTTCGCGACGTTCGTGCTCTGCCGCGCGTGCGGCCACGCGTTCCGCTGCCGCGACTGCGCGGTGTCGCTCACGTACCACCGCGCGTCGGACCGGCTCGAGTGCCACTACTGCGGGTTCGGCCAGCGCGTGCCGGAGGCGTGCCCGACGTGCAAGGTGACCGGCTCGATCGAGCGCAAGGGGCTCGGCACCGAGCGGGTGGCCGCGGCGCTGGCGGCGCGCTACCCCGCGGCGCGGGTGGCGCGGCTCGACCGCGATGTCGCCACCGGCGCCAGGGCCGAGGGGATCCTCGCCCGGGTCGCGCGCCGCGAGGTCGACATCCTGGTCGGCACGCAGATGGTGACGAAGGGCCACGACTTCCCCGGCGTCACGCTCGTCGGCGTGCTGTGCGCGGACCTGGCGCTCTCGCTGCCGGACTTCCGGGCGGCGGAGCGGACGTTCCAGCTCCTGACGCAGGTGGCCGGGCGCGCGGGGCGCGGGGCGCGGCCGGGGCACGTCGTCATCCAGACGTACCGGCCGGAGGCGGAGGCGGTCGACTGCGCCGCGCGCCACGACTACGCGGGGTTTGCGGCGACCGAGCAGGCGGCGCGGGCGGAGCTGGGCTATCCGCCGTCGGGCCGGCTGTGCGCGGTGCGCATCGACGGCCCCGACGAGGCCGCGGTGGTGAACGCGGCCCAGCACCTCGGCGCGCTGGCGGTGGCGCTGGCCCGGCGCGAGGGCGATGCGGTCATCGTGCGCGGGCCGGTGGCGGCGCCGCTCGCGCGCCTGCGCGGGCGGGTGCGCTGGCAGCTCTGGCTGCGGGCGGCCGACCGGGGGCCGCTCCGGCGCGTCGTGCGCGGGGTGCTCGCCGCCGAGGTCAAGGGCGCGCGCGTGGTCGCCGACGTGGACCCGCTGTCGACGCTGTAGTAAACCAGCCGTCGGTGGCGGCCGGTCTCGGCGCCTGGTCCGACCCCGAGCCAACGTGTCCGCGCCCTTGAAGATCCTCGTCGTCGCGAACCCCGGCGATCAGGCCGAGCTGGTGTCGCTCCTGCGGTCGGCAGGGGCGCCGCTGACGGACGCGCGCATCGTCGCGGCGGTCGGCGACGAGGGGACGCTGGCGCGGTTCGACGCCGAGCGGCCCGCGGTCGCGCTGGTCGCGGCGACGCTCGAGCGCGGTGACTCGCCGGCGCTGATCGCGACGATGCGCGAGCGGGCGGCGCCGGCCGGCATCTTCGTCGTGCTGCTCGGCGACGTGCGGGGGCCGGTGCAGAACGCGCTCGACGCGATCGACTACGGGGCCGACCGGTTCGTCGGGCGGCCGCTGACGGTGAAGGCGCTGCGCTTCGCGGTGATGAGCGGGCTCGGCCAGGGTGGGCGCGGGTGGATCAGCGAGTCGTCGCCGGCGATGGCGGTGCCGTCGTCGCCGGCGATCTCGGTGCAATCGCTGGCGGCGGCCGCGCTGACGTCGGGGCTGAACGACCGGCGCGGGATGCGGATGACGCCGGTGCAGCCGGTCGCGGCGGTGACGGCGGCGGAGGCGGCGATGGCGGCGCCCGCGGCGGAGGCGGCGGCTCCTCCCGCGGCGGAGGCGGCGGCTCCTCCCGCGGCGG
>DASZXE010001116.1:0-2344 GCA_035546475.1 Kofleriaceae bacterium | reverse complement strand
GCACGGCCCGCGGCTCGACCTGGCGCTGCGGCTGCCGGCCGGCTCGGCGCCGCTGGTCGGCGCCCGGCGCCTCGCCGCCGGCGCGCCCGAGCAGACGCGGCTGCTCGCGACCGCCCACGGCCTGGCCGTCGCGGTGACGGTGCCGGTGACGACCCAGGCGGGCGAGCCCGGCGGCGCCCTGGCGTTCGCGACGCCGATCGACCTCTCCTCGCTCGGCGATCGCCTCGCGCCGCACGCGCTCGCCGCGGCGCTCGTCGGCCTCGACCGGCCGGTGCCGCTGGCGGGCGATCCGACCGCGGCCACGACCCGCCACGCGCGCCACCTCTCGATCCCGCTGCGCCTCGATCAGGACCTCGCGCCCGCGCCGCTCGCGATCGACGCGGTGCTCGCCGGCGCGGTCCCGGTCCACGCCGACCACGACCTCGCCTACGCCTGCTTCGCCATCGCCTGTCTCCTCGCGCTGATGGCCCTCGTCCGCCGCTCGGACCTCTCGACCCGCCTCGAGGCCTGACCCGCGCGCGCGGGCCGGGTTGCTTCTTCGTCGAGCTTTGCTCCGGTTCCGCCCCGAGGCAGCGTCTTCACAGGCGCCGGGCGGCGAGGTCAGCGGGCCTGGGCGAGCAGCACGACGATGTGGAGGGCGCCGGGGCCGAGCTCGGGGTGGTCGCCCTGGGCGACGCCGACGCCGACGTGCGTGAAGGTCGTGCCGGCGAGCATGGCGGCGGGATCGAGCGCGCTCACCTCGGCGACGGCGGTGACCGTGCTCGCGACCCGCGCGTAGCGCGCGGCCAGGCGATCGAGGTCGGCGGAGGCGCGGCGCGAGGCGTCGGCCGGGTCGACGCCGGCCGCCAGCCGCGCGGCGAACGCGCCGGCGACCGCGTCGAGGTCGGGGTCGTCGCCGAAGCTGCCGGCGCCGTGCAGGCGCGCGCGGATCGCCGCGAGCGTCGCCACCGGATCGATCGGGGGCGGGATGCGGCGGTACATCTGCGTCACGAAGATCTCGCGGCGGCCGCCGACCTCGGCGCCGAGCTCGATGCCGATGCCGACGTGGGTCACGCCCGGCGCGAGCACGTTGGCGCGGTGGCCGGGGCTGTTCATCAGCCCCTCCTCCGCCTCGGCGACCCCGTAGGCGCGCGCGATGTTCTCGAGGAGGAGGCCGGTGTGGATGCCCGCCCTCGCCGCACGATCACTCGCGTCGCCGGTGGTCGGCGAGACGTGGCCGACCACGCCGGTGCGCGCCATCTCCTGGCTGTGGGCGCGCGCGACGTCGGCGAGCGCGGGATCGGCGGCGACCGGCGGCAGCCCGGCGGCGGCGCGGTCGCGGTTGACGAGCTCGCGCATGCGCCCCTCGGCGGCGGCGACGTCGGTGACCGGCTCGTCGTCGGTGGCGAGCGCGGGCGCCGACATCCGCGACGGCGGCTCGACGTCGCACCAGACCGGGAAGTTGGCGAGCACCGTCGAGCCGGTGCGGTCGCTGGCGGCCAGCTCGATCTGCTGGGCGCCGGTGCGGCCGCCGCAGCGGATCGTGGTGCGCAGGGCGCCACCGGGCGCGCTGTCGAGCGGCAGCCGCTCGACGATGCCGTCGTCGTGGGCGGCGAACGCCTCCGGCTCGGTGAACTGGCCGGCGATGCGGGCGGTGACCTCGGCGGTGCCGTCGCGGCCGAGGCGGCGCGGGATGGCGCCGGTGACGACGTAGCTGGCCTGCAGCGCGACGACCGCGGCCCACTCGCCGCCGCGATCGGCGAGGCCGACGCCGATGCGCGCGATCTCGCCGGTGGCGAGGATCTCGGCGATGCGCGGGCGGAGCTGCTCGACGAGCACGCCGGCGTCGGCGGTCGCGCTGCGCACGACCAGCAGGTGCGGCGACGGCTCGATGATGCCGTGGTGGTGCAGCGTGAACTCGACGAGCGCGTAGGGGACGATGCCCTCGACCGGCACGACACCGGCGAGGTCGTGGGCGACGTCGAAGAGGCGGCCGTCGGCGATCGGCGGCGTCACGTGCATGCCGCCGGCGAGCTCGTCGGTGGCCGCCGTCACCGCGTCGCCGAGCTCGCTGCGCGGCGCCGGCGACATCGGCGGATCGTTGTACGCCTCGGCGGGCGGCCCCGACGGCACCAGCTCGATCGTCGCCGGATCGGGCGGGCGCGCGGGGTGCGCCGGGTCGGGTGGACGGCGCCAGCTCGGCGGCTGGCCGACGTGGCGCGGGCCGCCGCTGCAGGCCGCCACCGCGGCCAGCGCGAGCGCGAGCGCGGCGATCCACACGACTCCCTGGCGCGGCACTGCCGCGGAGCTTAGTACAGGCGAGCGCGCCGCGCCGGTCTCCGCCGGCGACGGTCAGTGCGGCGAC
>DASZXE010001115.1:0-7578 GCA_035546475.1 Kofleriaceae bacterium | reverse complement strand
CCCCGGCGACGGCGATCGCCCGCGCGGCTTCTGGGGCTCGCTGTTCAAGCGCAAGCGATAGCGTCGGCGGCGGCGGCGCGCCGGCCGGCGGCCGCTCCGCGCTGCTACTCGTCGCCCTCGCCGAACAGGCCGAGCTGCGGCAGCCCCGGCTCGACGGGCGGCGCGTCCTCGAGGCGCAGCCGGTCGTCCTCGTCGACGTAGCTGGCGCGGAACCGCCGCGCCGCGACGGCGTCGATCGCCTGCAGCCGGTCGAGCACCGCGCGCACGATCGCGGTCCAGCTCACCGTGCGCGCGCCCGCGTCGAGCAGCGTCGCCTCGACGTCGCGCACGAGCCGCTTGAGATCGGCCGGCTTGATCGCGGCGCGGTGCCGGCACACCCGGGCGAGCGTCGCGCCCAGCTTGTCGGCGTCGAACGGCTCGAGCGTGCCGTCGCGCTTCTCGACCTTCAGCCCCGGCGAGCCGACCCGCTCGTACGTCGTGAAGCGCCGCTTGCACGAGCTGCACACCCGGCGGCGGCGCACGCCCTCGGCGCTGATCCGGGTCTCGGTCACGCTCGAGTCGCTGCCGCAGAACGGACACTGCACCGATCGATCGTACCCGCGGCGTGCGCCCGGGCCACCTTTCGGCGCCGTCAGGGCTTCGCGGCGGCGGGCGCGCCGGCGATCGCGTCGGCGGCCGGGCCGGCCTTCGCCGCCGGGCAGCGATAGCGCGCCGACAGGCTCGGCGAGCCGCCCGCGTCGGAGAACCGGTAGATCACGCCGCCGGGCGCGAGCGCGATCGCCTCGGGGAAGCCGACGCCGAGCGCGCCCTGCCACGCCGGCGCGTCGAGCCGGCGCACCATCGCGCCGCCGAGCAGGTTGTCGGCGGTCCACACCGCGCCGTCTCCTCCGATGGCGCAGTCGGCGAGCGCGTGGTTGCGCGTGATGCGCGGCCCCGCCTTCGGCTTCTTCTTGCCCGCGCGGACCTGGAGCCTCGGCCACGGCCCGCCCGGCGCGCCCGCGGCGACACCGTCGGGCGGCGTGCGGTCGGCGTCGAGGCAGTAGAGCGCGCCCTCGGCCCGCGACGCCGCGAAGCCGATGCAGCCGTCGGCGTCGGCGGTGCCGGCCGGCCGCAGGCAGAGGCCCTCGAAGTCGTGGCCGCAGTTGACGCTCTGGGGCCCGCAGGCCGGGTCGTGCTCGAGCGGGTACGGCCCGAGCACGAGCCGGAACCGATCGCCGTCGCGCTCCCACGCGCGGATCCAGCCGGCGCTCGTCAGGCCCCACAGCCGCTGGCCGTCGGTGGCGAGGCCCTCGAGGTCGTCGCCGGCGCCCTGGCCGAGCGGCAGCTTCCCGCGGCGGACGACCGCGCCGGTGGTCGCGTCGACCTCGACGTACGCGCCGTCGTTGCCGCTGTCGGCCACGACGATCACGACGTCGGCGGAGGGCTCGTGGAGCCAGGCCGCGCTCGACGCCTCGGCCAGCGGGATCGACGGCGCGAACGGGAGGGTCTCGCAGTCGGCCGACGCCGGTGGCGGCGACGCGCCCGTCCACGGATCGTCGGAGGCGGCGGCCGCCGGCGGCGCCGCCGGCGCGGGCGCGGCGGGCGCAGGGGCGGGATCGTTGCGCACCTCCGGCGCCTCGTGCTTGCACGCGCCGGCGGCGATCGCGACGACGATCGCGGCGCACCCTCGTCCGTCCGGTCGCCGCATCGACGGTTCTCGGCTCAGGCCGGGCGCTCGTAATCGCGGCGGCCGCGCGCGAGCGCGAACGAGAGCCCGGCGAACGGCGCGGCGAAGAGGACGCACAGGCCGAGGTTGGTCGCGCGGATGCGCAGGTTCTCGTCGGAGACCAGGTCGATCGCCTTGTCGCGGCCGTGCTGGAGCTCCAGCTCGACGGTGACCTGCCGCAGCTTCGGCAGCGACAGCACCTTCGGCGCGGTGAAGAACGCGCAGAACGCGACCACGCCCCACATCGCGACCAGGTACGCCCACGGCGCCCGCCGCCGCCGGCCCGCGCGCTCGGCGAGCACGAGCCCGAGCGCGCCGATCACGATGAGCGAGAAGCAGAACAGGTGCGGCAGGTCGGTCGCGAACACGCCGTAGACGCCGAGGCCGACGAAGAGGACCCCCGCCACCGCGCTGCCGAGGAGAGCCGCCTGGGTCACCGGAGACAACGCGCGATCCACCGTCCTTGGTTACCACGCGGCTCCCCCGCAGTCACGATGCTGCTGGTACCCTGCGACCCGATGTCCGAGGCGCCCACGCCCGAGAGCCAGCGGATCTTCGTCCCCGGCCTGTTCCGCGGCACGGTGGCGCTGGTCACCGGCGGCGGGTCGGGCATCGGCCTCGCCACCGCCGGCGAGCTCGCGCGGCTGGGGGCGCGGGTCGCCATCTGCGGGCGCACGCCGGAGAAGCTCGAGGCCGCGCGCGCGGAGCTGGCGGCGCGGGCCACCGAGGCCGGCGCCGGCGCGGAGGCGATCGCCGCCCTGCCGTGCGACATCCGCGAGCCGGAGCAGGTGGCGACGACCGTCGCCGCGATCGGCGAGCGGCTCGGGCCGATCGATCTCCTCGTCAACAACGCCGGCGGCCAGTTCCCGTCGCCCGCGCAGCACCTCAGCGCGAACGGCTTCGCCGCCGTCGTGAAGAACAACCTGCTCGGCACCTGGAACGTCACGCGCGAGGTGGCGAACCAGTCGATGATCCCGCGGCGCGGCGGCCGCATCGTCAACGTGATCGCGAACATCTACCGGGGCTTCCCCGGGATGGCGCACACCGGCGCGGCGCGGGCCGGCGTCGAGAACCTGACGATGTCGCTCGCGGTCGAGTGGTCGCAGTTCGGCATCCGGGTCAACGCGGTGGCGCCCGGCGTCATCCTGTCGTCGGGGACGAAGCGCTACCCGCCGGAGATCGTCGCCCGCTCGGTCGCGCGCACGCCGCTCAAGCGGGCCGGCACCGTCGACGAGGTCGCCGCCGCGATCGTCTTCCTCGCCTCGCCGGCCGCGCAGTTCGTGACCGGCGCGACGCTGCGCCTCGACGGCGGCCAGGCCCTCTGGGGCGACACCTGGGATCTCCCGTAACCGGAGCGAACGCGATGGATCTGGGCCTCGAAGGCAAGCGCGCGATCGTCGCCGGCGCGTCGCGCGGGATCGGGCGGGCGATCGCGCTCGCGCTCGCGGGCGAGGGGGCGCGGGTGGCCGCGGTCGCGCGCGGCGCCGAGGGCCTCGACGCGCTGCGCGACGCGCTGCCGGTGGTCGCGGCCGGCCCGCACGCGACGATCGCGGCGGATGTCACGACCGCCGACGGAGCCGCAGCCGCGATCGACGGGGCCGCCGCCGCGCTCGGCGGGCTCGACGTCGCGATCGCCGTCGTCGGCAAGTCGTTCGCGCGCACCGCCGCCGAGATGGACGACGCCGACCTCGCGCGCTCGCTCGACGTCAACCTGTGGTCGAGCGCGCGGGTGGCGCGCGGCGCGGTCCCGCACCTGCGGGCGGCGGGCGGCGGCGCAATCGTGCTGGTGTCGTCGATCTGGGGCCGCGAGGCGGGTGGCGCGCCCGGCTACAACGTCGCCAAGGCCGGCGTGATCGCGCTGGCGAAGGCGCTCGCCCGCGACCACGCCGCCGACGGCGTGCGGGTCAACTCGGTGGCGCCGGGGTCGATCCTCTTCCCCGGCGGCGGGTGGGACCGGCGGCGGCAGGCCGACCCCGACGGCATCGCCGCGTTCGTCGCGCGCGAGCTGCCGTTCGGGCGGTTCGGCCGGCCGGAGGAGGTCGCCGACGTCGTGACCTTCCTGGCCTCGCCGCGCGCGTCGTGGGTGAGCGGCGCCTGCGTCGTCGTCGACGGCGGCCAGTCGCGCGCGTTCTGAGCCGATTCCGCGCCGCGCCTGGCCGGGGGCGGCTACGGCTTCGGCGCCGCCAGCCCGTGCTCGGCCGCCGGGTCGAACTCGGCCTTGCAGACCGCCAGCCCGCGCAGCGTGACCGTCAGCACCGTGCCGGCGCCCTGCAGGTACGTCCTCGGCAGGAGCAGATAGTAGTTGGTGACGCCGTCGTCGGGCGGCTCGCCCTCGGACTGCTTGCCCGGGCTGCCGGTCAGCATGCGGACGCGGTCGCCCGGCTGCAGCACGAAGCCCGGATCGATGATGCCCAGCTCGGAGCGGCGCTTCTGGCCCCGGCGGCCGACGCTCATCCCGCAGCCGCGGGTGTTGAACGGCAGCTTGCCGTCGTTGGCCAGCACGACCCATTCGGTGTTGAGCAGCTCCGCCTCGGTGGCGGGGTGGATCTCGACGAAGCGGATCGCCATGCGCGGCGCAGGGTAACACGGCGTTTGCAATCCGGCGGGCGCCGACGATAATCGCCGCGATGCCCAAGGAGGTCGTCCGCGTGGTCGCGGCGGTGATCGAGCACGAGGGTCGCTACCTGATCACGCAGCGCAACGCGACGGCCGTGCTCCCGCTGCTCTGGGAGTTCCCCGGCGGGCGCGTCGAGCCCGGCGAGAGCGACGCGGCGGCGCTCGAGCGCGAGGTGCGCGGCCGGATCGGCGCCACCGTCGTCGTCGGCGGCAAGCTCGGCGAGCACGTGCACGACTACGCCCGCTACGAGGTGCACATGGTGATGTTCTCGTGCACGCTCGCCGACGGCCAGTCGCCCTACCCGGCGACGGTCGCCGACCTGCGCTGGGTCACGTCGCGCGAGTTCCTCGACTACGAGTTCCCGCCCGCCGACGAGACGACGATGAGCAAGCTGCTCGGGCTGATGCGGAACTGATGCGCGGGGCGGCGCTCCTCGCGCTGGTGGCGGCGGGCGGGTGCCGCGCGGGCTCGGAGCCGCAGGCGGCGAAGCTGGCGGCGCGGGTGGCGGAGCTCGAGGAGGAGCTGGCGACCGTCGAGCGCGAAGGGACCGCCGTCGACGCGCGCAAGGTCGCGCACGAGCTGGCGGCGCTCGGGCCGGGCTCGGTGCTCGCCGGGCCGTCGGGGCCCGAGGGGCCGACCGGGCCTGCCGGACCGCCGGGGCCGACCGGCGCGATGGGGCCCGCGGGCGTCGGGCCGGAGGGACCGGCCGGGCCGCCGGGGCCGCACGGGCCGGCGGGGCCCGAGGGCCAGCAGGGCGTCCAGGGCCTGCAGGGGCCGCAGGGGTTGCAAGGACCGCAGGGCGCCCAGGGGCCGCGCGGACCGGCGGGCCCGGCCGGCGCGTACGGCGGCAAGGACGATCTCGTGCGGCGCGAGGCGCGGGTCTCCGTCGAGCCCGGGCTGGTCGCGTCGGTCGTCGCGACGTGCGAGCGCGCGCGCGACCTCGCGATCACCGGCGGCTGCTACGCGGATCCGATGTGGATGGCGGAGCTGGTGGCGGCGCGGCCGGTCGCGCTGACCGACCCGCGGGCGCCGGCGAGCTGGCGCTGCGACTATCGGAACGCGTCGACCAAGCAGGCGATCGAGGTCGTCGCCGAGGTCTACTGCGCCACGCCGACCGCCGAGCCGCAGGCCGCCGCGACCCCGTAGGCCGCGTGGGGCCTGATCTTTTTTGGGCTCCTTACCCAACCCCTCCCCATGACCGACGCGGTCCACCGGCCGCCTGGCGGCGCCACGCCCGGCCGCCGGCGGGCTCCGCGGCCGAGGCGTCGCGCGCGCCGACGACCGCCGGGGCGAGGACCTCGCCGGGCCTCGCCGTCGGCTCCCCGCAACGGTCCGGCTCCCGGACAGCCGCGCCGCCGAATTTTTGCCCCCTCGGCGCGGCGGGCGTACGACGAGGGAGATGATCGAGCTGGCAGGCGTCCACTTCGCGCACGACGGCGCGCCCGACCTGCTGACCGAGCTCGAGCTGCGCATCGCCCCCGGCGAGGTCGTCGCCGTCGAGGCCGCGGCCGGCGCCGGCGCGACCACGCTCGTCCGGCTCCTCCTCGGCGAGCTGACCGCGCGCGGCCGCGTCGCCTTCGCCGGCCGCGACGTCGCGAGGCTGCGCAGCGGCTCGCGCGCCGCGCTCCGCCGGCGGCTCGGCGTGGTGCCGCAGGACCTGGGCCTCATCGGCCGCGACACCGCCCTCGCCAACGTCGCGCTCGCGCTCGAGGTGTGCGGCGTGTCGTCGACCGCGCGCGAGGCGCGGGCCCGCGCGCTGCTCGCCTCCGTCGACGTCGAGCCTTCCCTGACCGTCGACCGGCTGTCGATGGCGGCGCGCCAGCGGGTCGCCTGGGCGCGCGCGGTCGTCCGCAGTCCGGACGCCTTGCTCGCCGATCAGCCGACCAGCCACCAGGACGCCGACGGCGCGGCCCGCTTCGCGACGCTCGTCGGCGAGCGCGCCGAGCTGGGCGCCGCCTGCCTCGTGCTCACCCGCGATCCGCACCTGATCGCGGCGGGCGCCCGGCTCGGCTGGCGGATGCTCGCGCTGCACCGCACGACGCTCGTCGACGTCATCCCCGTCCCCGAGGTCCCCGACGTCGCCGACAGCTCGGCGCCCGTGCCCGTGCCCGTGCCCGTGCCCCGGCCGACCCCCGAGCTGCCCGTCATCCCCGCCGCCATCGCCGTCTCCGGCGCGATCGACCTCCCCGACATCGGCCCCGCCGGCGCCACCGTCGACAGCGGGCCGATCGACATCGACCTCGACGATCTCTCCGCCATCCCGAACGTCGTGCCCTTCCCGCGGGCCCGCTCGGCCGGCAATCGACGCTGATGCTCACCGCCGCCGCCTCCACGATCACGCGCACCGCGCGCGTGCTGGCCGCCCGCCCCGCCGCCTCGCTGTGGGCGGTGCTCGCGGTCGCCGCCGCGCTGGTCGGCGTCGCCGCGACCGACCTCGCCAGCCGCCACGTCGGCGGCTGGGCGCGCGACCTCCGCTCGCAGGCGAGCATGGTCGTCTACCTCGACGACGGCGCGACCGTCGACGACGCCGCCGCGCTCGCCACCCGCCTGCGCGCGGTCGGCGGCGTCGAGCAGGTCGACGTCGTCAGCGCCGAGCAGGCCGCCGACCGCCTGCGCTCCGCCCTCGGCAGCCACGACGAGCTGCTCGACGGCGTCGAGCCCGGCTCGCTCCCCGTCTCGATCGAGGTGACGCTGGCGCCCGGCCTCGCCGACGTCGCCGGCACGAGCCCGCTGCTCGCGTCCCTGCGCGCGGCCGCCAAGGTCGAGGACGTCGAGGTCACCCGCGACGACACCGCGCCGCTCGGCGCCGCGCTCGAGCGCCTCCGCCGCCTCGCGTGGGCGCTCCTGCTGGTCGCCGGCGGCGCCGCCGCGCTCGTGGTCGCCGCCGCGGTGCGCCTCCGCCTCGTCGGCGATCGCGAGGAGCACGCGGCCCTCCACTGGCTCGGCGCCGGCGGCTGGTTCCGCCACGGACCGCGGCTCGTCGCCGGCATCCTGCTCGGCGCCGCCGGCGCGGCCGCCGCGATCGGCGGCGCGACGCTGCTCGTCCACTTCCTCCAGCTCGACGCCGGCCCCGTCCTCGACGAGGCGCAGGCGATCGTCACCTGGCCGACCGCGCGCGTCGTCGCCATGCTCGGCGCCGGCGCCGGCCTCGGCCTCGTCGGCGGGCTGCTCGCCACCGGTCGCGATGCCCGCGCCTGACGCGCCGTCCCCCGCCGCCCGCGGGCGCCGCCGGGGCCGCCTGCTGGGCCGCGCGGCG
>DASZXE010001114.1:0-2782 GCA_035546475.1 Kofleriaceae bacterium | reverse complement strand
GATCGATCGCGGCGTGGGCGGCGTCGAGCGCGGCGACGACCAGCGTCGCCAGCCGGCCGGTCTTGACGACCGTCGACGCGGCGTCGACCGGATCGAACGCGCTCTGGCCGAGCAGGTGCTCGCGCGCGATGCGGGCGACCTCGATGATCGCGCGGTCCCGGTCCTGCAGCGCCTCGTGGCCGAGCAGGCCGGCGATCTCGCGCAGCTCGGCGTCGCGCTGCAAGAGCGCGAGCGTGCGGGTGCGCAGCGCCGCCCAGTCGACGCCGGCCTCCGTCGAGAACCAGCCGGCGGTCGCGGCGCCGGCGAGCGAGTAGCTGGTGGCCCAGTCGACCGCAGGGAACTGGCGCTTCTGGGCGAGCGACGGATCGAGCGCCCACAGGCCCTGGGCGACGCGCAACGACGCCTGCGTCACCGGCTCGGCGAAGTCGCCGCCGGGCGGCGACACCGCGCAGACCAGCGTCACCGAGCCGGTGCGGGCCGGCGCGCCCGCGGCGTCGGCGCGGCCCGCGCGCTCGTAGAGCTGACCGAGGCGGCTGGCGAGCGTCGTCGGGTAGCCCTCCTCGCCGGGCATCTCCTGCAGGCGCGCGCCGATGTCGCGCAACGCCTCCGCCCAGCGCGACAGGCTGTCGACCATCACCGCCACCCGGTAGCCCATGTCCCGGTAGTACTCGGCGATCGAGATGCCGAGGTAGACCGACGCCTCGCGGGCGACGACCGGCATGTTCGACGTGTTGACGACGAGCACCGTGCGCTCCATGACCGGGCGGCCGGTGCGCGGATCGACGAGGCGCGGGAAGTCCTGCACGACCTCCGCCATCTCGTTGCCGCGCTCGCCGCAGCCGACGAAGACGACGAGGTCGGCGGCGGCGTGGCGGGCGAGGCCGTGCTCGATGACGGTCTTGCCGGTGCCGAAGCCGCCGGGCACCGCGACCGCGCCGCCCTCGGCGAGCGGGAAGAGCAGATCGAAGATGCGCTGGCCGGTGACCATCGGCCGGTCCGACGGCAGGCGGCGCGCGACCGGGCGCGGCACCCGGAGCGGCCAGGCGTGGGCGAGCCGCAGCGCGGTGCCGTCGGCGAGCGTGGCGACCGGCTCGCGCACGGTGACGTCCGCGGCGTCGGCGATCGTCGCGAGCGCGCCGGTGACGCCGGCGGGGACGAGCACGCGGTGGACGAGCTCGCCCTCGAGCACGCTGCCGACGATGTCGCCGGGGCCGACCCGCTCGCCGGCGCGGCGCAGCGCGGTGAAGCGCCAGCGGCGCTCGGGATCGAGCGTCGGCGCGGTGGCGCCGGGCGCGATGAAGTCGCCGCCGCTCT
Organism: Kofleriaceae bacterium; assembly: GCA_035546475.1. Lineage (GTDB taxonomy): Bacteria > Myxococcota_A > Polyangia > Haliangiales > Haliangiaceae > UBA2376. The sequence continues at coordinate 1,468 of DASZXE010001114.1, read as the reverse complement.
CGGCGAGGCGCGCGAGCGGGCGGCCGACACCGTCGAGGATCGAGCCGAGCAGGCCGGGGCCGAGCTCGACGGTGAGCGGCGAGCCGGTCGGCACGACCTCCGAGCCGAGCGCGAGGCCGGTGGTGTCCTCGTAGATCTGCAACGTCGCGATCTCGTCGCGGAAGCGGATGATCTCGCCGAGCAGGCCGCGCGGGCCGACGCGCACGAGCTCGTAGAGGCCGGCGTCGCGCAGCGGCGCGGCCTCGGCGAGGGTGCCGGTGATGCGGGTGACGGTGGGGGAGGACGTCATGGTGGGTCTTCGCCTTCGCCTTCACCGCAGCCGGAGGCGGTAGCCGATCGCGCGGCGGAGGATGTCGAGGAGCTCGGCCTCGGGCGCGGCCGCGGCGCCGTCGAGCGCCGGGCCGGGGAACGGCATCAGGATCGGGACGCCGGCGCGGGCGAGCGCGCGGCGCAGCGCGCGAGGGAGCGCCTCGTAGAGCGACTGCTCGATGAGGACGACGCCGCCGGCGACCGGCTCGCCGGAGATCGCGGCGAGCGCGCTGGCGGCCGCGTCGGCGTCGGCGGCCTCGAAGCACGGCACGCCGGCGAGGCCGAAGCCGAGCGCGGCCGGGCGGCGCGCGATGACGCGGATCGGCGTCCTCACGGCATCGTCCTCACGGCATCGTCCTCACGGCGTCCTCGCCATCACGAGCCGCCAGGCGGCGCGGCGCAGGCGGTCGCGCTCGACGCGGCGGTGGAGGAGCAGCCAGAGCAGGGGCGCGAGGCCGAGCGGCTCGCGGCGGCGCAGCGCGGTCTGGGTCGCCAGGTGCCATTGCAGCGCGGCGCGCTCGAGCTCGCCGGGCCTGGTCAGGACGTCGGGGCCGAGGGCGGCGGCGACCGGCGTGCCGGCGAAGGCGGGCCCGAGCACGGTGGCGGCGGCGAACGGCGTCGCGGCGCGCGCGGCGGTGAGGAAGGTCGCGCGGTCGACGAGCGCGCCGCCGGCGATCCAGTGGGCCTCGGCGTCGAGCTCGCGGCCGCGGGTCGCGAGCAGCAGCGCGGCGCGGGCGGCGTCGACGTCGAGCACCTGCGCGACGTGGGCCGCGAGCGCGTGGTCGTGGGCGCGGGCGAGCGCGCGGCCGGCGAACCAGCGGGCGAGCGCCAGCTCGATGGCGACCAGGTCGAGCGGCGCCGCGGCGAGCAGCGGCGCGAGGGCGCCGGCGGCCGGGTGATCGAACAGGCCGAGCACCATCGCGACCTCGGCTCCGGACGTCGCGGCGGCCAGATCGGCGAGCGCCGCCTCGGGCAGCGCGGCGGTCGTGGTGGCGGCGGCGCGGCGGGCGGACGACGACGCGTGGGCGGCGACCCCGCGGACCGCGGCGCGCAGCGTGGCGCGATCGTCGTCGTCGTCGAGGACCGCGAGCGCGTCGGGCGCGTCGTCGTCCCAGCGGGCGAGCAGGCCGCGCTCGTCGCGGTCGCGGCGGGCGAGCAC
>DASZXE010001113.1:0-6644 GCA_035546475.1 Kofleriaceae bacterium | reverse complement strand
CCGGTGCCGGCGCCGATGTCGGCGACGACCATGCCCGGCTCGAGGCCGAGCGCGCGGACGATGACCTCCGGCTGGCGCTCGCGATCGAAGCGCGCCTGGTCATCGCCGTCGTCGACCTTGGTGCTGGCCCGCTCCGAGCCGCTGCCGGCGGCGGCCGCCTGACCGTGGCTCTTGCAGGCGGTCAGCGTGCTGGCGCCGCCGAGGGCGAGCCCGACGAGCGCCGCTCGTCCGATTCCGAAAACAGACACGGCGGCGACCGTAGCAGACCCGTCGGCCGCTCGCCGCCGTGTCCGTGTCGATCGTCGCCGTGCTGCACGTCGACGCCGCGTCGCCGACGCCGTCAGGGCTACTGCGTCACCGGGCGGATGAGGCCCTGGATGTTGATGCCGCGCGCGAAGTCGCCGACGCGGCGCATGTCGCCCTTGGCGATCGCGTAGGCCACCGCCGCCGACGCCGGCGCGGCGAGCTGCGCGGACGACGTGCCGTTCTCCTGGCCGGTCGCCGGGTCGTAGCCCTTGGTCGTGCCGTCGCGCATGATGCCGCCGAACCAGCCGGTCTTCAGCCAGCCGTTGCCGTAGACGTACATCCAGTTCGAGTTGCCGGGCGTGCCGTCCGGCCAGCCGGACGCGACGAGCGGCGTCTTCGGCGTGTCGCCGTGGATCGTCATGATGACGTTGTCGGCGAGGCTGGTGCCCGCGCAGCTCGGGTCGGGCGTCGCCGCCAGGTCGGCGATGAACGCGTCGAGCATGCCGCCCAGGATGCCGGCGGTCATCGGCGGGTTGCTCGGATCGTTGAACGCGCCGTGCGGGTCGTCGCCGAGCGCGTGGGTGCAGACCGACGACGTGAGGCCCATGCGGAACGCCTTCGCCGTCACGATCAGCGTCTCGGCCAGGTCCTTCAGGTTCTGGCGGACCGCGCCGGCCACGCCGTAGCGCATCCGGTCGGCGTCGGTGATCGCGAGCTGCGTGGCCAGGTTCGTGCCGAGCAGGTGCGCGGCCGTCTTGGCGGTCGTGTACGCGCGGCTCGTCGTCGGCCGGTTGGCGGCGCGGTTGAGCGACGCGAGCGCCGCGTAGTGCGCGTCGTACAGGCTGGCGTCGTCGGTGTTCTCGAGCAGGCCGCCCGCGCGCGACGCCGCGCTGTTGAACAGGCCGACGAACTGCTCGGCGGTGCCGACCGCGCTCGGCCGCGGCGCGCCCGGGGCGGTGCCGAACACCGAGCCGTCGACGGTGACGACCGGGATGACCGACGGGTTGGTCACCTGCAGCGCCGCCGCGACCGCCAGCAGCGAGTTGCCGCCGATGTTGGTCGCCGTCGACGGCGTGCGGGTGTGGGTCTCGTTCGCGCCGGCCATCAGCGCGGTGATCTGCTTGTTGCCGGCCGCGCTCTTGAACGGCGTCTGCGGCGCCATGGTCAGCGGCCGGTCGGTGCCGGTCGCCATGTGGGTCTGGCCGAACGCGTGGAACGCGGCCGACTGGTTGCCGCCGGCGACGACGTCGTTGTGCGGCCACAGGAGCTGGTACCAGGCGAAGCCGCCGGTGCCGGCCGCGATGTGGACCGAGCGGTTGGTCACCAGGCAGGACGCCTCGGCGGCCGCCTCGCGGCCGAAGGTGTCCTCGACGACCTGGTAGACCTTGGAGCGGCCGATGCCGAGCGCGGCGCCGGCGAACAGGCTCCACTTGATCAGGCTGCGGCGGGAGAGCTCTTGCTTGTCCGTCTTGTTCATGGGGCTTCCCCTCACTCGCAGGTGTTGGCGGCGGCCAGCAGCGTGGCGACGGCGATCAGCTTGCCCTTCTCGGGGTCGCTGGCGCGCTGCACCGTCAGGTTGCAGACCTCGATGTGGCTGGCGGTCGCCGGCACGCCGAGGAGGCAGGAGATGCCGTCCGCGGTGCACTGGTTGGCGTCGTTGAACATGTGCGTCCCGACGCCGGCGATCTTGCACTCGTCGCGGTTCGGCATGTTCGCGATGATCTCGGGCGCCGCCTGCACGAAGATGTCGAACATCTTCGACGCGGTCGCGGTCGACAGCTCGCGGGTCTCGCGCTGGCGGGCGCCGTAGTTCGGCGCGCCGAGCGCCTGGTCGCCGTCGCGGTAGAGCTGGCCGGCCGACAGCGCCTGGTTCGATCCGACGTCGACGCCGCGCGACGCGAGCACGCGGCCGATCGTCTCGTACTGCATCTTCGGGCACTTGTGGACGCGCGAGGCGTAGCTCGGCGGGCCCTCGTTGCGCGCGCGCTCGAGCAGCTCGAACGGATCGACGCTGTTGTCCGGGTGATCGAACGTGTTGTCGGTGCCGCCCGACGCGTTGCCGACGGGGAGCGGCGGCGCCGGGTTCGGGTCCATCGGCGTGTCGGTGCACGCCGCGAAGGCGCCGAGCCCGCAGACGGCGGCGAGGAGGAGGACGGGCGTGAGCTTCGTGGTGGTCATGGGCGTCCTCCTCAGAACTTGACGAAGTCGTCGGCGGTGAAGACGGAGTAGAGCGCGTCGCGCATCTTGCCGCCGCTGGACTGGAACGCGGCCACCTGCGCGGCGATCGTCTCGCTCGGCACCACCGACAGGGTGTCGACGATGTCGCCGGCGCCCATCGCGTAGTTCCACATGCGGGCGACCGCGCACTCGGCGACCTTCGGGTCGGCGGCGAGCGCCTGGCCGAGCGCCGGCAGGTCGGGCGCCGGGACGCCGAACCGCCACGCCGTCGTCTGGCCGGGCGGCAGCCAGTCCGACGCCACCGCCAGCGGCGCGCCGTCGTTCGGCGTGTGGACCTGGATCGACGCCTTCATCTGGCCCTGCTCGTCGAAGTTCCCGAACAGCGGCGCGATGTGGTTGATCGTCGAGTGGCACTTCGCGCAGACGACCGCGCTGGTGTCGAGGAAGTTGATGGTGCCGCCGTTGGCGGTGCCGGCGATGCTGTCGAACGGCCACGGGCTCGTGTACGGCTCGGCGGCGCCGAGGTCCTGCTCGGGCGCGCCGATCTCGGCCGGGAACGCCGTGCAGTCGAACGTCTCCTGCACCCAGCGCACGCGGCGGAAGGCGAGGTTCGAGTAGTAGTGGCTCATCACGCCCGGGTTGGTCAGCACGCCGGCGTGGGTCGTCACGCCGTTCATGCAGTCGCCGGAGGTGAAGGCGCCGGTCTGCCCGTTGAAGGTCGGGCAGGTGTCGGCCGACGCGGTGAACAGGTCGGCGAACGGCCGGTTCTCGACGGTCATGCGCGCCGCGAAGGTCGGCGCGGTGTCGAGCATCGCGTTGCCGCCCATCTTGAACACGTCCTGCCACATCTTCAGCATCTGGCGGGCGAAGCGCGGGCCATAGACCGCGTTCTGCGGGTCCATGTAGCTCCTGACCGTCGCCTCGTAGATCGCCTTCGCCTCGGACGGGTTGGCGGCCGACGCCAGCGCCTTCACGTCGGCGAGCATCGGCAGCTCGCCGGTGAGGCGGAGCGAGGCGATGCGGAGCGCGGCGTTGTAGTCGACCACGCGCTCGCCGAGCTTGACGTCCCACTCGTCGCCGGGCTGAGTGGTGCCGTCGTCGTCGCCGGTGGGGCCGGTGGGCGAGTTGCCGCCGTCGCCGGTGTTGCAGGCGGCGCCGAGCAGGGTGGCCGCCAGGGCCAGGCCCAGCGGTGCGGCGAGGAGGGAACGGGTTCGCATGGGGGCTGGCTCCTGAGTGCGCCGGTGGACGAGGCCCGTCACGGGGCGGCCTCCGCGTTGATCCAGGCGATCATCGCGCTCTTGTAGGCAGGGAAGTCGGTGGCCGGAGTGATCTTGTAGTTCTGCACCGCATGGCCGACGTTCGACGACGGGTCGACCGACACGATCATGCTCGACTGGTTCGGGTTGAGCTTCGAGACGCGGGTGAGGATCTGGTTGCAGGCCTCGAGCTGGTGCGCGTCGTCGTTGACCTGCGTCATGTTGGTCGCGCCGGTCGCGGTCGGGTTCTGGCCGCCGTGGCAGGTCGTTGCGCAGTGCTGGAGCAGCGGCTTGATCGTCTGCGTGAACATCGGGACGGCCTTGCACGAGCTGGTGTCGCCGCCGTTCTGCGACGGGTCCATGCCGTTGGCGAAGGTCGCGGTCTTGAAGTGGATCGAGATCTGCGGCGCGTTCGGGATGTCGGCCGGGTTCGCGTACGTGAAGATCGCCGTGCCGCCGCCGACCGGGCTCTCCATGTTCTCCGCGACGACCAGGTCGACGTCGTTGAACCGGTTGATCGGGTCGGGCACCTCGGTCTCGCCGTCCCAGATGACGAACAGCGGGTCGACCAGGTGGACGCCGCCGGTGCCGGCCTGCACCTTGATGCGCGACAGGTAGTAGCCGGTCGTGATGCGGTCGAAGTCGAACAGGAACGACGAGCCGGTGAGGCCGATCGAGTCGAGCGGGATCGTGTTGGTGCCCTCGGTCGGCGTGATCTTGGTCGTCTTGGCCTCGGGCATCGCGGTGACGCCGGCGGCAAGCGCCTCGAGCTCGATCCACGACGTGACCTTCGCGGCCTCGGCCGGGCTGAAGTTCACGCCCTCGGCGAGGTGCGCCTCGCTCGACGAGTAGACCTGCAGGCGGCTGTCGATCGGCGACATCAGGTCGATCAGGCCCTGACCGCTGCCGTTCTTGTAGTTGAGGATCCCCTCGCGCAGCGTGGGGTTGGGCTTCATGAACTGCGGCTTGTCGGCGGCCGTGTGGCAGACGGCGCACTTCGTGTTCATGATCGGCGCGACGTCGTGGTCGAAGGCGGCGATGGCGGTCTCGAGCGGATCGGCGCCGCCGGGATCGACGATGTCGCCCGTGCAGCCGGTGGCCGAGGTGGCGGCGGCGGTCGCGAGCGCGAGCGCGGCCAGGGTGGTGACGCCGGCGCGCAGACGGACCATCGACAGACGCTCGCACAGGATGGCCAGCATCGACGAGCGCGTTCCGAGGAGCGCACCCGAGGCCTTGCGTCCCGCAAACATGCGGCGAGCATAGAGCAACGACCGTGCCGCGGTCGATGTCGATGAAATCGCTGTGCGGATCTCGCGCAACTCGTTGACGAACCTTGGTAACGGGGCAGGGGAGGCGGACGTCCAGTCGGAACCGGCCGTGGGGGCCTGGGGGTGTGGTCCCCACCCCAACGCCGGCATGGTGGGACGACCCCAGCAACGCAAGTTACCGGGATCGCGAGGCGAACGAAGGTCGCCGGGGCGCCGGTGCTGCGGTGGCTGACACCGGGCCGGTGCCCACAGCCCCACGCAGGGCGGCTGCGCCCGCTCCGGCCCCAGCCCGCCCCGTGGGCCGCCGGGTCAGTGGGGCGCCGGCGCGGGAGGCGGCATCGGCATCGGGCCGATCGTCGTGCCCGGCACCTTCGCCGCGTTCCGCATCGCCTCGGCGGCCTGGCCGGTCGTCGGGTAGCCGAGCTGGTTCCAGACCATGATGCCCTCGTCGAGCACCGCGGTGTGCTTGTAGCCGCGCTTGCGCAGCTCGTCGACGACCGCGCCCGACGCGTGGTGCGGGCACGCGCAGTACGCGACGACCCAGGTGCCGTCGTTCGGCACCCGGTCGAGCGTGTCGAGCTGGTAGAACGGCGCCGAGATCGCGCCGGGGATGCGCATCTGCGACCAGTCCGACGGCGGGCGCGCGTCGATGATGATCAGCTTGCGCTTCTCCTCCATCGCCTTCTTCACCTGCGCGGCGGAGACGTAGCGGTCCTCGGTCAGCGTGAAGACCGGCGCCTTGCCCTTCGGGTTCAGCACGACCGGGCCGTCGCTCGGCGGCGGCGGTGGCGGCACCGGCGGCGGCGCCGGCGGCGTGTTCGGCGTCCAGCTCCGCAGGTGCGCGATCACGTCGGCGATCTGCTGGTCGCCGAGCGCGAACGCCTCCATCGGCGTGCCGGGGCGGCCGTGGCGGATCGCGTACGCGATGAACTCGTCGCGCGCGAGCGAGATGAAGACCGGGTTCGCCAGGTGCGGCGCCGTCCCGCGCACCGACGGATCGCCGTGGCACTGCTTGCACGTGCTGTCGTAGATCGCCGCGCCGCGCGTCGCGTCGCCGCCGGTCGGCGCGGGCGGCAAGGCCGGCGCCGGCGCGCGGCCGCTGCGGAACAGCGCGATGAGGTCGGCGATCTGCGTGTCGTCGAGCGGACCGCCGACGTCGCGACCGAAGCCGGCCATCGCGGTGCCCGGCCGGCCGAGCTCGATGCTGCGCTTCAGGAACGCGTCGTCGACGCTGTCGAGGAACGTCGGGTTGACGAGCGACGGCGCGTTGTCGGCGGCGTAGCCCTGCGCCTGCGGTCCGTGGCAGAGCGCGCAGTGCGTCTTGTAGAGCTCCGCCGCGCGCGAGGTGCGCGGGTCGGGCTGCGCGGTGAAGCTGGTCTGCGCCGCGCTACCGCTGCCGCTGCCCGTGCCGGCGGTGGTGCCGGCGGGCGGCTTCGTCGACGTCGTCGACGACTTCGGGTGTGAGCCGCGCTTGCAGCCGACACCAGCCAGCGCGAGGGCGACCAGCGCTGCGAGCGCAAGGGGCGACTTCATCCCGCCAACCCTCGCACCGACCGCCCGCGCGTGCAATCCGTGGGGGCCGCCGGGGGCTCGTGGCCACCCGGCGGCGCGTTGCTACTCAGTAACCGCCGCGGCCGCCGCGGCCGCCGCCGCCGTAGCCACCGCGATCACCGCGGTCGCCACCACCGCCGTAGCC
>DASZXE010001112.1:0-1761 GCA_035546475.1 Kofleriaceae bacterium | reverse complement strand
AACGGGAGGTCCATGGGCGCCATGTAACACGATCGACGACGACGCGGCGGGCGGCGCGGGCGGCGCGGGCGGCGCGGGCGGCGCGGGCGGTCAGGGGATTGGCGCGCGCGGTCACTGGCCGGCGCGGCGGCGCGTGCGATCGAGGCGGCATGAGCCCGCTGTTCAAGACCGTCGTCACCGCCCTCGGCCTCGGCCGCATCGCCATCGGCCTCGCCCCCATCGTCGCCGCCGGCCCGGCGTCGCGCCTGCTCGGCTTCCCCGCCGCCCACGACAACCCGACCACGCGCGCGATGGCCCACATGTTCGGCGTGCGCGACATCGGCCTCGGCGTGCTCGCGTTCTACGCGGTGCTCCACCCGGAGACCGCGCCGTTCATCTTCCTCTTCAACGCCTTCATGGACGCCGGCGACCTGGTCGGCTTCGTGAGCGCGCTGGTGCGCCGCCAGGGCATCGACCGCGCCGCGCTCACGTCGGCGGGGTTCGCCATGTTCGGCGGCCTGAGCTGGCTGGCGGCGTGGCTCGCGATCCGCTGACCGCGCCGTGACGGCGGGGCATACTCGGCCGATGGGCACGGTGAGCGTCCTGCTCGTGCGGCCGATCGTGCGCGCGCTCGGCGGCGCGCCGCCTGCCGCGTTCTGGCGCGCGACCGAGCTGACCGCGGCGATCGTCGCCGACGACGAGGCGCGCATCGCGGCGCCGCAGTTCCGCGCGGCGTGGGCGGAGGCGGCGCGGCTCACGGGGGACGGCGCGCTCGCCCTCGCGATCGCCGCCGCCACGCCGCCGGGCGCGTTCGGCATCATCGAGTACGTCTGCCGGTCGAGCGCGACCCTCGGCGACGCGCTCCGCCAGTGGGTGCGCTACCTCAACCTGCTCGACGACGCGGTCGAGGTCGGCCTCGCGCTCGACGGCGATCGCGCCCACCTGCACGTCGCGCGCGAGAGCGAGGCGCCGGCGCCGGCGTCGCACGAGCTGTGCTGGGCGCTGGTCGCGCGGCAGGCGCGCGAGCTGTCGACGGTGCCGTTCCGCCTGCAGGCCGTCGAGCTCGCGCACCCGGCGCCCGCCGGCGTCGACGTCGCGCGCTACCGGGCCTGGTTCGACGCGCCGGTCGTGTTCGGCGCCGATCACACGCGGCTGAGCTTCCCGCGCGCCGCGCTCGAGGCGGCGCTGGCGTCGTCGGATCCGACCTTGCTCGCGATCCTCACCCGCGCCGCCGACGAGCTGACCCGCGGGCTGGCGACCGATCCGACGATCGCCGCGCGCGTGAAGCGGGTGCTGCACGAGCTGTTGCGCAGCGGCGACGCCGACCTCGACATCGTCGCCAAGCGGCTCGGCCTGACCGGGCGCAGCCTGCAGCGCCGGCTCAAGGACGAGGCGACCTCGTTCGCCGACCTGCGCGACGTCGTGCGCCGCGAGCTGGCGCGCCGCTACCTCGACGAGGGCCTCGCGATCGCGGAGATCTCGTTCCTGCTCGGCTTCTCCGAGCCGAGCGCGTTCTTCCGCGCGTACCGGCGCTGGACCGGCGAGGCGCCGCTCGCGTCGCGCCGGCGCGCGCTCGCCGGCGCATGAGCGAAGGCAGACCTCCCGCGATGGACGTGGCCCCGCACGTCCCGGCGTCATGGTTGACCGCTCGCGGCGCTCGCTGGGGGTTGACCGCTCGCGGCGCTCGCTGGGGGTGACCGCTCGCGGCGCTCGCTGGGGGTTGACCGCTCGCTGCGCTCGCCGGGGGGGTGACCGCACGCTGCGCTCGCTGGGGGGTGGACC
>DASZXE010001111.1:0-11450 GCA_035546475.1 Kofleriaceae bacterium | reverse complement strand
GAGCTCGCAGCCCTCAAGCGCAAGATGGCCGACTCGCCGAAGAAGCGCTGAGCGCCCCCGGCCCGGCCCCGTGCTCGTCGTCTCGCCTCGCGCGGGCCGCGCGGCTGGCCGCCACGCGCTCGCTCCGCCGCCACCAGCCGTCCTGACCGTGACCGCGCCCGCGCCGCGCGCCGGGCCGCGGCCGCGCACGTCAGGCGACCGCTTCCGCCGACGCCGGCCGCGCCGGATCGGCGCCGGACAGCAGCTCGACCTGGTCGCGCATCTTGAGCTTCTGCACCTCGGTGAGCTGGTCGGAGTCGCGGATGATGTCGAGCACGTACTGCCGCGAGAACTGCCCGGACTTCAGCAGCTCCTCGACCGAGCGCCACATGCGGACGTACGGCTCCATGTCGTCGTCGCGCGCCGGCGCGAGCAGCGCCTTGCGCGCCTTCTCGGCGAACTTCGGGAACCAGCCCTGCTTCTCCGCCTTGCTCGACGTCTTCTCGACGCCGACCAGCCGGTCGTCGCCGTCGACGCCGGGGACCAGGTTGCCGCGCGCCGCCGCCAGCCGCTCGAGCGGGAGCTGCGTGTGATCCATCGGGTTGCCGAGGCCGACCGACGAGTAGGTGAAGACGTCGCCGGTCGTGAGCTGCTGGCCGCCCATGTGCACGAGGTCGCCCTCGACGCGGTGGTGCGTCGAGTGCACCTGATCCTCCGGCGCCGCCTGCTTGTTGTAGGCGTCGAGCTTGGCCACCTCCGACGCGTTGATCGCGGGCGACTGGAACGTCACCACGCGGCTCACGTGGTCGGGGAAGCGCGCCGCCGCGAGCTGCGCGAGCGCGCCGCCGAGGCTGTGGCCGGTCGAGACGACCTTGCCGTGCGCCGCCTGCATGAGCGCCTGGATCTTGCCGGCGTTCGACGCGAACTGGTACGTGCCGACGCCCTCGCGGTTGGCGTCGTCGGCGAGGTCGCGCTTGTTCTCGGTGCCGGCGAACGCGAGCACCGGCGGCGGCTGGCCGCCGTAGAGGGCGCGCGCGGTGGCCGCCTGGCGATCGGTCGCCGCCTCGAGCGGCAGGTAGAGCAGCGCGTAGAAGCCGCTCTCCGGATCGCGGATGCCGCCGGCCTCCTGGTAGCCCCAGTCGGCGAGCTTGCGGTTGTCGAGCTCGCCGTACGCGCCCTTGTGGGCGAGCTGCTCGAAGATGATGTCCTGGTTGCCGACGTCCCTGGCGTCCTCGACGACGCCCTCGCGCCGGCCCGGCAGGTCGAGCCGCGCCTCGTACAGCTTCTCCTTCAGGTTCAGCGCCGAGCCGTGGCGCGGCTTGCCGATCGCCTGCTGGACCTCGTCGGCGAACGCGTTGCCCTGCTCGCCGTGGATGGCGCGCATGACCGCGTCGCGGTCCTCGGGCACCAGCTCGGCGACGCCGGCCGCCACCTCGTGGGCGCCTCCGCCGCGGGCCGCGATGATGTCGTGCAGCAGTCGCGCGCCGTCGGCGGTCGCGACGGCATGGTCGATCGGCATGGCAGGCGCGGGCGACGCCTCCTCGTTCCCCTGTTCGAACGGCATCGGGGCCAGCGTCGCACGCGGACCGGCCGCGCCTCAAGTCCGTCGATCGATCAGCGGCGCCGCGATCGCGCCGCTTGCATGGTCCTCCCATGCACGGATCCTGCCCCGGCTACGGCGTGCGCTCGATCACCGCCGACGCGCGCAGCCCCTGCTTCAGCCGGTCGACCGCGGCGTCGGCGGCCTGGCTGCCGAGGAGCAGCATGATCGCCGGCCGCGCGGTCTCGAACGTGATCGCCGGATCGACGCGGCGGTCGAGCAGCCGGATGATCCAGCGCCGGCCGCGCGGGCCCTCGATGACGCCGCTGGTCTCGCCGACCTTCAGCGCGTCGAGCGCCGGCAGCCACGGCTCGGGCACCTGGTTCCACGCCAGGTAGCCGAGGTCCCACGGCGCGCTGCCGGCCGGCGGCGCCACCGGCAAGGACCAGGTCGCCACCGCCTCGAACGGCTCGCCGGCGTCGAGCTTCGCCTTGGCGTCGGCGATCCGATCCGGATCGTGCAGCAGGATCTGCTCGACGTGGACCTGCGTGCGGATCCGGTCGGCGCGCTCGTCGAAGAAGCGGCGCGCGTCGGCCTCGCTCACCTGCGCCCGCTGGCTGGCGTCGTGCTCGGCGAGGCGCGCCAGCCGCTGCCGGCGGAACGCCGCGACCTCCGCCTCCATCCGCGCGAGCTCGGCGCGGTAGTCGGGATCGTCGTCGAGCCCGCGGGCCTCCGCCTCGCGCGCCTCCAGCTCCTGGTCGATCAGCGTGTCGAGCACCGCCGCGCGATCGGGCGGCGTCGCCGGGCCGGCGCCCGGCTGGTGCGGATCGCTCGCCCGCGCCGCGGTCGCCATCGCGAGCTGCAGATCGGCGCCGGTGATCCCCACGCCGTCGACGGTGGCGACCACCGCCGCGCCGGCGTCCGCGGCGCCGCTCCCCGCACGCCCTGCGCCCCCGCCGGCCCACGGCGGCGTCTCGCTCTCGCAGCCCGCGCCCAGCGCGAGCGCCACCAGCACGAGCCCGCACGACATCCACGATCGCTTCATGATGCTCCTCGCCGAAAACAAGGCCGGGGCGATCCTCACCATCGCCCCGGCGTTCATCCTAGCCGGCGCGGCCGCTGTCCGGCCGCGTCGTCGCTGTCACGGTGTCAGTGGCAGGCCTTGCACGACTCCTGCTCGTCGCCGCTCCACGGGTCCTGCGGCGTCGGGTCGTCGGTGTTCAGCTTCATGTGGGTCATCGCCGCGTCGGTGTCGTGGCAGCCCATGCACGGCAGGCGGCTCGCCTCGGTCGCCCACGACCCGCTGGTCTCGCCGTCCTTGTGGCAGCTCTGGCAGTTGCGCACGTCCTGCGGGAAGGTGATGTCCCAGTTGCGGCCGGCGACGGCGTCACCGTTCGCGTAGTCGACGGTGCGCAGCGGGTACTGCAGGCTCGAGCCGAAGTGCACCGCGTGGACGCGCTTCGAGATCGGGCGGGCGCCGGTCCAGCCACCCGCGCCGGTCACGTCGGTCGCCGCCTGCGGCAGGTAGTCGTGGCAGGCGTGGCACTGGTCGACCGCGGTCGCGTCGAGGATCTTGTAGTGGCGCGACGGGTCGAGGATGGCGCCGTCGGCGCCGTTCGCCAGCGTCGTCTGGTGGCACGAGTCGCAGCTCCCCGCGACCTGCTTCTCCTCGGTGGCCTGCTTCACGTTGAACAGCACCTTCTTCACCGACGGGGTCTTGTAGTCGGTCGCGCTGACGCGGCCGAGCTGCGCGATCTCGAGGTTGATGACGTAGGTGCCGGGCGCGAGGTCGGTGACCGGGTCGAGCTGGTACTCGATGTGGTCGATGAAGCGGGTGACGTGCGGGTCGGTGGTGCTGGTGAGCTGGTTCGACGCCGTCGAGCCGCTCGGCATGTGCACGGTCAGGTCGCCGCCGAACACCGCGGTCGCGACCGCGCTGGCCTGGAGCTGCACGCCGAACACCTTGCCGAGGTTGCGGCTGCGGACGACCAGCTTGCCGTTCTCGCCGGCGCTGGTGCCGACGTAGGCGACCGCGCGCTGCGCGAAGGTGGTGTTGGCGTTGAGCCAGGTCGCGAGCTGCGCCGGGGTCACCGCCGCGGTGCCGTTCGGCCAGGTGCCGGACGAGACCGGGATGGTGATGGTGCCGGGGACCTTGGTGCCCCAGTCGTCGGCCAGCGTGATCGGCACGCCCTGGTCGAGCTTGACGATCAGGCTGGCGCCGGCGGCGCTGAGGTCGAACGGGCCGGCGCCGGTGCTCAGGATCTGCGCGCGGGCGGCGTTGGTGAGGACCGGCACGGCGTGGGCGCGCGGGCCGGCGACGAACAGGCCGGCGCTCGAGAACGCGCCGTCGGTGTCGGCGTCGCACAGGATGGCCGACGCGACGTGCTTGCAGCCCTGGGCCGCGCCCGAGACGATGCGGTGGTCGGCGAGCGGCACGCCGTTGCGCTTCAGCACGATGCGGACGACCGGCGCCTCGTTGCCGCGGTAGTCGGTGCCGTTGGCCGGCGCGGTCAGCGTCACGTCCATCGTGAACTCGGGGACGTTGCGGTCGTCGTAGAGCGGCGCGTTGATGTTGGTCGTGCTCGCGTCGTGGACGAGCGAGAGCGGCTCGAGGCCCACGTCCGCCTGGTGGCAGACCGAGCAGTTGTTGTCGTTCATCTGCGGGCCGCCGCGGTGGGTCGTGGTCGGGCTGGTGATGTCGAGGGTGTCGTGGCAGCTCTCGCAGGCGCGGATCGACGGCCGGGTCTTCCACGCGGTCGAGTCGGCGCCGCTGCCGTCGTGGCACTTGGCGCAGTTGTTGACCATCGCCGGGAAGCCGACCTTCGACCACTCCATCTTGGCGTTGCCGTAGCCCCAGATCGCGTAGGTGCCGTTGTCGGCGGTGGCCCACGGGTTGCCGTCGGGGCCGGCGACGCTCGGCAGGTCGCCGCCCATGTGGATCTTGTGGATCATCGTCATGAAGTCGAGCGTCTGGCCGCCCTGGGCGTCCGAGCCGCTCGGGTTGTGGCAGGTCACGCAGTTCTCGACGTGGAGGCGGTCGCCGCCGTGGCCGTGGAAGTCGCCGCCGTGGCAGGCCTTGCAAGTGTCGGTGCGGACGATGTCGCGCGTGGTCACCGGGGCGGAGCCGTCGGGCACGAAGTCGAACGTCGCGTCGGCGGTGGCGCCGGTGTGGCCGCCCATCATGATCGACACCCGGTGGGTGCGGTTGCGCTCGTAGGTGACCGGCTGGCCGCCGACCATCACGTTCGACAGGTTGGTCGCGAACGTGTACGTGTAGGTGCCGTCGCCGTGGTTGACGAGCTGGCCGTTGGTCTCGCGGTAGCCGCGGGTGCGCTGGGTGCCGGGCGGGTTCGGGTAGCCGGTGCCCTGCACGGTCTCGGTCTGGTAGATGTACGGGACCCACTGGTCCGACTGCTGGCCGGTGACCGGCGGCGTGAACGAGATCGGGACCAGCTTCGCGATGTTGGCGGAGATGCCGGCCGCGTTGGTGACCGGCGCGTTGTTGGTCGTGCGGCTCACCTTGAAGTTGACGATCACCTTGCCGTTCTCGTCGGCGGTGGCGCTGGTGATCGTCGCGTTGACCAGGAACTTGCCGGCGGCGTACTCGCCGCTCGAGCCCAGGTAGTCCTCGCCGTGCAGGTCGGTGATGCGGACGTTGCCGCCGGGCTGGCCGGGGCTGCCGTTCTGCACCGTCACCGTCGTGCCGTCGTCGCAGTGGATCGTCTTGGTGCCGTCGCCGTTGTCGGTGACCGAGCACGAGGCGCCGTCGTGGCCGTCGGTGACGACCGCGGTGGTGCCGTCCTCGCACGTGATCGTGCTGGTGCCGTCGTCGTTGGCGGCCACCGTGCAGGACTTGCCGTCCTGGCCGTCCTGGCCGTCGTCGGGCGCCGGGATGGTCACCGACGTGCCGTCGTCGCAGGCGACGGTGACACTTCCGTCGGCGTTCTGCGAGACGGAGCAGGAGGCCCCGTCCTTGCCCGTGCAGCCGGCGGCTGACACGAGCAAGAGTCCGAACGATGCGATGGCGAGCAGGGGGCGCAGGGCGCGCATGATTGACTCCGGTTGAGGCTTGGGGCTCGGGTCGACGCCATAGCAGCCGCCATGCCACGCGATTCGCGGAGCAAACCCGGGGTTCGCGCGTAAATCCTGCGCGCGAGCCGTCGCGCCGGCCGCGGGCTGCGCAGTTCCGGCGTGGGGTCGCGGCGGGTCGCCGATCGCCAGGGCCGCGCCGCGCCGTCGGCCGGGAGCGAGATCGTGCAGGGCGTGCGGCGAACGACCGCTTTCGGCGCGCCGCTGGCGTGACCTTTGCCGCCTGACGGCCCGCGCGGCCCGGCGTGGCCTCGCCCTGGGCGGCGGCGGCGTGCCGACTCCAAGGGGTCCCATGGATTCCGCCGGCGGCGGCGGGCCGTGCGGCGCCCGTGCTCGACGATCGGCCCGGGCGGGCTACGCTCGACTTCGCGGCGGTCGGACCGACGGTGATCCCGAGCGGATGCGGGTCGCCGCGAACGGTGGCAGACTGCCGGAACCGAGTCGATCGCGCCCCCCTCCGCGGAGCTCCCTTCGAGCGACATGCTGCCCGACGCTACCCCCCGGCCGGTCGTGATCCTGATCGTCGATGACGATGCGCTGTTGCCCAAGGCGATCGCGTCGTTGCTGGCCCGCGACGATCGCCGCATCGTGGTCAGCCACGATCCGAACGAGGCGCTGGCCATCCTCGACCGCGAGCCGGTCGACCTGGTGCTCACCGACCGCCGGATGCCGCAGATGTCGGGCCACGAGCTGGCGGAGGCGATCCACCGTCGTCATCCAGACATCCCCTGCGCGATCCTGACCGGCGACCCGTCGCTCGACTCCGCGCTCGAGGCGATCAACAAGGGGCAGGTGTTCCGCTACCTGACCAAGCCGTGCGAGACCGACGAGCTCGAGGCGGCGGTGACCGCCGGGCTCGCGCTGCGCGCCGAGCGCCAGGCGGCGGCCGCGCGCGACGCCGATGTCACCGCGCCGGTGACGCCGCCGGAGATCGGCAAGTACCGCGTCATCGCCCAGCTCGGCGAGGGCGGCATGGGCCGCGTCTTCAAGGGCTACCACGTCGTCCTCCAGCGGCTGGTGGCGATCAAGATCCTCCACGGCACCGTCGCGCGCGATCCGAGGGCGATGGCCCGCTTCGAGCGCGAGGCGCGGGCGGCGGTGCGCGCGCGCCACCCGCGGATCGTCGAGACGCTCGACTTCGGCCGGCTGCCCGACGGGCGGCCGTACCTGGTGATGGAGCTGGTCGAGGGCGAGACCCTGCGCGCGCGCCTGCACCGGGCGCCGATGACCCCGATCGACGCGGTCCACGTGGCGCGCGGGGTCGCCGAGGGGCTGGCCGCGGCGCACGCGGTCGACGTCATCCACCGCGACCTCAAGCCGAGCAACGTCTTCGTCGACGACCAGCTCGAGGTGAAGCTCGGCGACTTCGGCGCCGCCA
Organism: Kofleriaceae bacterium; assembly: GCA_035546475.1. Lineage (GTDB taxonomy): Bacteria > Myxococcota_A > Polyangia > Haliangiales > Haliangiaceae > UBA2376. The sequence continues at coordinate 4,464 of DASZXE010001111.1, read as the reverse complement.
AGATCCTCGATCCGTCGGGCGAGAACATCACCGGCGGCGACGTCACGATCGGCACGCCGCACTACATGGCGCCCGAGCAGATCCTCGGCGAGCCGGTCGACGGCCGCACCGATGTCTACGCGCTCGGCTGCATGCTCTACCGGATGCTGGCCGGCGCGCCGCCGTTCGCCGGGCCCGACACCCGGACGGTGCTCGCGCAGCACCTGCACGCCGATCCGCCGGTGCCGACGTCGGCGAAGGGCCCCTTGCCGGCGGCGGTCACCGACATCGTCGCCTCCGCGATGGCGAAGGACCCGGCGCGCCGCCCGCAGTCGGCGCTCGAGCTGCTGGCCGCGCTCGAGCGGGCGGCCATGGCCCTCGACGACCAGGCCCACCCCGGCTGACGGCCCACCGTTCGCCGCGCGATCCGCGGGTCAGGCGGCGCGGGTGCGGACGGGGCGGGCGAGCCGCCCGGCGAGCAGGCGGGCGGGGGTGTCGCCGGGGCCGGCGGCGACGACGCGGACGCCGTGGCGGTTGAGCAGCGCGCGCGCCGCCAGGAAGCTGCGGCGGTGCTCGCGCGTCATCACGCGGGTCACCAGCCGGCCCATCTCGGTCTCCGCCTTCACCGCGAACGACGGCATCTGCGGCACCAGCGCGACGACGCTGCCGGCGTGGCGCCGGGCCCGCGCCAGCGCGCGCGCGATCCGTTCCTCGTCGTCGGCGATGCCGGTCAGGTCCGACAGGATGATCACCGCGTCGGGCCGCCCGTCGGCGACCGCGTGCTCGATCGCCGTCGCCAGCCCGGCGGCGCGCCGGCCGTGCTCCGGCTCGGCCCGGTACGGCAGCTCGATGCCGCGCAGGCGGCAGAACAGCCGCAGCGGCGCGAGCTGCGGATCGCTCTCGCTCGTCGAGTGCGTGCGCGTCCACCACCACGGCGGCGCCAGGCTCTTGCCGCCGCCCATCAGCTCGAGGAGCTTGCCGACCATCTTCAGCATCACGCCCAGGTCGTACAGCACGCCGTCGGGGCCGGCCTGGATCTGGTTCCACCGCTCGTCGTCGAGCGCCGGCGCGGTGCGGACCCGGACGTCGAGCGCCTCCTGGTGCGCCAGGTAGGCGGCCACCACCGCCACCAGCTCGCCGGCGGTCAGGTCGGTCAGGTCCTCGTCGACGATGGTGTGGGCGTCGAGCAGCCGGTCGACGAGCTGCAGCCAGTGGTGGTGTCCGCTTCCCGGACGAAGCTCGAGCACCGGCCGGGTGTCGAACGTCACCAGCCCCACCCGGTCGCCGGTGTCGATCGCCGCCCGCGCCAGCGCCGCCGCGGTGTCGGTCGCCCAGTCGAGCGGCGTGCGGCCGAGCGGGCCGATCCGCATCGTCGCGCCGAGGTCGGTGCACAGCACGTGGGTGGCGACCAGCTCGGTCTCGAGGTCCTTCACCATCAGCTTGCCCCGCCGCGCCGTCGCCTTCCACGCGATGAACTTGAACGGATCGCCGTGGGCGTGCTCGCGCAGCTCGCGCAGCTCGCCGGCCAGGCCGCGCCGCCGCACCTGGTGGAGGCCGACCTGCTCGCTCTGCACGCCGCCGGCGGCCCGCATGAGCTGCTGCGCCGCCGCCCGCCGGCGCGGGAAGACCTTCACCGCGATCGGGTTCGGGAAGTAGGCGTGGACGTCGAACAGGCCGAGCAGGTCGCCGAGGACGAGCACGGCGCCGTGCAGCACCTGGTAGCCGGCCACGATCGGCCGCACGGTCGTCACGTGCTCGACCTGCTTGCCGCGCCCGACGGTGGCGACCGGGCAGGTCGACACCTCGAGGCCGCGCCCGGCCAGCACCCTGGTCGACAGCACCCGCAGCGTGCGGCTGCCGTGGTTGCGGTAGGCGAGGTGGAGCGCGAACGGCCGGTCGGGGGCGAGCGCGCCGCCCGGCTGGTCGCCCGGCGGCACCCACCACGACAGCTCGATCTTCTTGCGGCGCAGCAGCACCGCCGTCGGGTAGAAGCCGACGTAGGCGGCGAGCAGCGCGATCAGCACCGCGCCGCCCATCGCCACCAGCGGGGGCGCGCCGCGGAAGGCGCCGACCATCACCATCAGCGCCGCTGACGCCAGCACGAGCTTGCCGCGTGTCGCGAGCGACGGGATCATGCGCGCGCCTTCATCGGGAGCTCACCGGCGCGGCGTCTTGTAGCCGACCTTGGTCAGCGCCTCGCCGATCACCGCCTGGCCGGTCGCGCCCTCGAGCTCGGCGTCGGGCGTCATCAGGATGCGGTGCGACAGCACCATCGGCGCGAGCTGGCGGATGTCGTCGGGCAGCGCGAAGTCGCGCCCGCGGATGAGCGCCAGCGCCTTGCACGCGTGCAGGAGCGCCAGCCCCGCGCGCGGCGACGCGCCCAGGTAGACCCGCGCGTGCGACCGCGTGAACTGCGTGAGGGCGAGGATGTAGTCGACCAGCTCCTCGGCGACGAAGACCTCCTGCGTGAGCTGCTGCATGCGCAGCACCTCGCCGGGGCCGACCACCGGCCGTACCGGCGGCGGCAGCCGGTCGTACGTCTGCAGCATCCGCTTCTCGTCGGACAGCTCGGGGTAGCCCATCCGCAGCTTGATGAGGAACCGGTCGACCTGCGCCTCGGGCAGCGGGTAGGTGCCCTCCTGCTCGATCGGGTTCTGGGTCGCCAGCACGATGAACGGCGCCTGCAGCGGCCTGGTCTCGCCCTCGATCGTGACCTGCTGCTCCTGCATCGCCTCGAGCAGCGCCGACTGCGTCTTCGCCGGCGCGCGGTTGATCTCGTCGCCGAGCAGCACGTTGGTGAAGATCGGCCCCTCGCGCAGCACGAACGTGTTGGTCCGCAGGTCGAGGATGTAGGTGCCGGTGATGTCCGACGGCAGGAGGTCGGGCGTGAACTGCACCCGCCGGAAGTTCATCGACAGCGTCTGGGCGAACGCCTTCACCAGCGTCGTCTTCGCCACGCCCGGGTTGCCCTCGATGAGCACGTGGCCGCGGGCGAGCAGCGTGGTGAGCAGCATCTCGGCGATGCTCGGCGAGCCGATGAACGCCTTGCCGACCTCGGCGACGATGGCGCGGGCGATGTCGCCGACGCCGGCCAGGTGTTCACGTGCGATTCCGGGTTGGGCCATGCGTGGGAGGTCTTCCGTGGGCGGGGGTCAGGCCTGGGCGGCCGGCGGGGGGGCGTCGAGGTCGTCCCCGAGCCTACGACAGAGCTCGGTGACCTGGGCATCGAGCGACATCAGCTCGCGCGCGCCGACGTGGATGCGGGTCCACGGAGCGGCGGCCAGCGAGCGGCCGGGCAGGGCGCGCAGCGGCTTGTAGAGCGCGCCGGCGACCCGCCCGGCGTCGGCGCCGCGGGCCTGGGTGACCAGCGCGACGAGGTCGCGCTCGCCGAGCTGATGGAGCGGATCGGGGTGGCCGGTCGCGCGGGCGAGCGCGCCGGCGGCGGTGTCGCGCAGGGCCGCGGCGGCGATCGCGAAGTTCGCGTGGCCGCGGTCGTGGCCGGCGACCAGGGTCGGCAGGTGGTCGGCGCGCTCGGGCCGCAGCAGCGCGAGCCAGCGGCCGTCCATCGGCACCCGGCGCCACGGCGGCATCGCCGCCAGCGCCAGCACCGCCAGCGCGACCGCGAGCGAGCCGCCAATCACGCGCATCGCCGCCGGCGTCAGGAGCCAGTCGTTGCGCTCCTGCAGCCACTCGTTGACGCTCGTCACCGAGCGATCGACCGGGCCCATCCGCTCGTCGTCGATGAACGCCTTCGGCGTGCCGTACATCGGCACGTCGCCGCGCAGGATGACGACCCGCTTCACCCGGCCCTCGCGGTCGAGCCAGCGCAGGATGTTGACCGCCAGGGTCAGGTTGCCGGGGAACTGCATCATCCGGTTGATGAAGATGCTCGGATCGGAGACGACGACGAAGCGGCCGGTGCCCGCCTCGCCGGCGACGACGATGGCGCCGCGGCCGCCGCCGAAGCCGATGACCGGCGTGGCCCGCGACACCTCGGTGAGCACGGCCGGGTGGTTGGTGACGACCTCGGTGATGCCGCGGGTGAGCGGGTGCGCTTCGAGCGGGATCGCGATCGGCGCGTAGAGTCGCCCCTTGTAGTAGCGATCGGCCTGGGCGGTGCCGACGTCGGCGCGCAGGAGGCCCAGGCGCGACAGCGCGTCGCCGGCGCGGCCGAAGTCGTCGGCGACGACGACGTGGCCGCCGGCCTGCACGAACGCGGACAGCCGCGCGGGGTCGACCCGCTGCAGCGGATAGATGAGGACGAGGATGTCGGAGGCGCCGAGGTCGCTCCACTCGAGGGTGGCGACCGGCATGACGGTGAGGTCGAGGCCGGCGGCGACCCGCGTGAAGGTGTAGAGGCCGTTCCAGGTGCGGCTCGACGGATCGTAGTCGGCGAGCGCGGTCGCGTCGTCGGCGCGCGCGGGCGCCGGCGCGGCGGTGGCGGCGAACGCCGCGGCGAGCGCGAGCACCAGCGCCAGGGCGCGG
>DASZXE010001110.1:0-7526 GCA_035546475.1 Kofleriaceae bacterium | reverse complement strand
CGGTCGCGGCACCGGTCGCGGCACCGGTCGCGGCACCGGTCGCGCCGCCACCTGCCGCGCTGCCGGTCGGGCTCGCCACCGTCGCGCCGCTCGCCGCCACCCGGGCGCGCCCGTTCACCGGCACCACCTCGATGCCGATGCCGGCCACCACGATCGACGCCGTCGTGCCCAGCCACGCGAGGTCGCTGCCGCTCACCCCCTCGAGCAGCGCCGGCGCCGTCCGCCCCGACAGGTCGACGACGTGGATGTCGCCCGACGCGCCGAGGATCGCCAGCGTCTCCTGCGCCGCGTCGGCGGCGATCCGCACCGGCGCGTCGGGCAGGTCGATCCTCGTCGGCTGCCCGGTGTTCACCAGCGGGATCTGCTCGATGCGATCGCCGTCGGCGGGCACCATCCACACCTGGCGCGCGCCGCCGCCGACGAACCGCGCCGGGATCGGCTTCGCCAGCCGGAAGCGCCGCGCCGGCGCCCGGTGCTCGGCGTCCCACTCCTCGATCATCCCGCCGATCGACGCGACGAACCGGTTCTCGCCGAAGACGCCGACCGCCGACGGCGGCGCCCGCAGCGGCAAGGGCGACAGCACCAGGTCGCGGCGGGTCACGTTGACGAGCGTCGAGCCGCCGGCGCCGCTCAGCCAGACGTGATCGCCCGACGCGGTGACCAGTCGCATCGCCGCCCGCAGCGGCAGCTCGCCGACCGCGCTCGGCCCGTGCGGATCGATCACGTGCAGCCGCCCGCTCGACGGGTAGCGCGCGAGCACCACCAGCCGGAGCGGCTCGCCGCACAGGACCACGTCGCAGCCCTCGGCCTCGGGATCGATGCCGATCTCGCCGATGACGTCGAGCTTCGCGTCGAGCAGCGAGATGCGGTCCGGCTCGACGTGGGCGATCAGCGATCCGTCGGGCGCGACCGAGACCCGCGGCTCGGCGGCCGACGGTGACGGGGCAGGGCTCATCGCGCCCATCGTAGCGCGGTTCGCCGATCGACTCGCGCCGCGCGCCGCCGCCGTGGCGCCGCCGCGTACACTCGCGCGATGGAGCAGCGTGCGCGCCGCCTCGTGCTGGTCGGGGCCTGGCTGACGATGATGACCGGCGCCGCGCGCGCCAACATGGCCGCGCCCCCGCCGCCCGCGGAGGTCGGCGGCCTCGGCGCCGCCGGCGGTCCGTCGCCGATCGAGGTCGTCTCCGACGAGCTCGTGATCGACTGCTCGGCGGGCCAGCCCGCGTGCCGCCTCGAGGTCACCTACACGCTGCGCAACGCGGGCAGCGCCGCCGCGTCGGGCGTGCCCGCCTTCTACGCGCTCGACACCGACGACGTCACCATCACCGTCGACGGCAAGCCGGTCGCGCGCGAGCTGTCGGCCGCCGACATCGCCGCCCTCGACGACTCGGTGCGCGCGGCGAGCGGCGGCGACGTCGCGGCCCTCCGCGCCGACGATCCCGGCCTCGCGCGCCACGGCTTCGACCTGTCGCTGGCGCCCGGCGCCACCGCGCAGGTCGTCGTCGCCGGCACGATCCACGCGCGCGAGCGCGGCCGCTACTACATGAGCCTGCCGGCCGCCGCCGCGCGCCATCGCCTCTACGTGCGCGGCGGCCGCACCGATCGCCGCATCCACCTGCGCTACCTCGTCGCGCCGATCCGCACCTGGAGCGGCTACCCGCAGGCGATGACGGTCACGGTCAAGCACCCGGCCGGCTGGCGCGCGACCCTGTACGGCGCGACCGTCGTCGACCGCAGGCGGACGGGCGGCGTGGTCGTCGACCACGGCCGGCTGTCGACGGCGGAGCCGGAGCTCGAGATCGTGCTCGCGCTCGGCGCCGCCGAGCCGATCCACGGCGGCCTCCTCCTCGGCCTCGGCGGCCAGGCCGACGACGCGACCGGCGTCCGCGCCCGCGTCGGCGTCGAGGCCGGCCGCGGCGGCAAGCTCGCCTCGCTGGCGCTCGAGGTGGAGCGCGGCGACGACGAGACCGGCCTCGTCGCCGTCCCGGCCGTCGAGGTCGCGTCGCCGTGGGTGCTCGTCGTGCCGTCGATCGGCCTCGGCGTCGGCGTGCCGGTGCGCCTGCGCCCCTCGCTCGAGGTCGGCGTCCGCTTCGTCGCCGACGCCCACTTCGGCCCGGTCGGGTTCCTGACCGCCGTCGACTGGTACCCGGGCATGGCCGCCGATCCCCGCCGCTTCTCGGTCGCGCTCCTCGGCCAGCTCTCGCTGTGAGCGACCGCGTGATCGATCCGGTCAGGTGAGCGGCAGGCTGCCGATGAAGTCGCTCTTGCCGAGCGGCACGCCCGCGTGGCGGAGGATCGAGTACGCCGTCACGATGTGGAAGTGGAAGTTGGGCAGCGCGAAGTGATCGAGGTAGTCGCCGCCGCGCAGGCCCTTGTCGCCCATCCACGTGTGCGCGCACCGGCGGTCCTCGCAGCCGACGAAGTCGTCGTGGGTGAACGACGTCAGGTAGTCGAGGACGAGGCGGATGCGCGCGCGCAGCTCGTCGAACGTCTTCTCGGTGTCGGGGTGCGACGGCGGCTCCTTGCCGCACAGCTTGGCCACCGTGTACTTCGCCTGATCGCACGCGGCCTGGATCTGCCGGCGCAGCGGGTACTGGTCGGGCGCGAGCCGCAGCTCGGCGAACACCTCGCGGTCGAACTTGCGCTCGTCGGCGAACGCGCTGGCCTTGTCCAGCCACCGCTCGACGTTGGTCAGGAACTTGGTGAAGATCGGGACGGTCGCGTCGTAGAGGTTGATGACGGCCATGGCGCAGGCTAGCGACCGCCGTCGGGGCCGGCAAGCCGGCGGTCGCGCTCCCGGCGGCCGCCGGAGCCGTCAGGGTGACGGCGGCGCCGCGGCATCGGCGCTGGCCAGCGGCCCGCTCGTCATCTCGAGGCCGAGCCCGGTGATCGCGGTCTGGAGCAGGACGCGCGCCTCCGCGGCCCGCGCCGAGCGGCCGGCGATCGCGAGCGCGAGCCGGTCGGCGTCGCCGGTCGCGGCGGTCAGGCTGGCGAGCAGCCGCTTGCGGAGGTCGGCGGCCTCGGTGCCGGGCAGCTTGGCGGTCGCGCGCAGGCTGTCCTCGAGATCGGCGACCCGCTGGCCGGCGTCGGCGAGCTGATCGCGCAGGCCGGCCAGCTCCTGCTCGACGCCGCCGAGCTGCGCGCGCGCCGCCACCACCGCGTCGGCCTGCGCGCGCACCGGCGCCGGCAGGTTCGCGCCGTCGAGGTACGCCGACAGATCGGTCGCGCCGTCGTCGAGCAGCTCGATGCGGCGCTGGACCGGCTGGCGCTCCTCGACGACGAGCGTGCTCGTGCGGCCGGCGGTGAGCGGCACCGGCACCAGCACCGCGCCGTCGGCGTGCTCGCTGCCGGGCGGCAGGTCGCCGAGCGTGAAGCCGTCGGCGAGCACGTGGCGGAGGAAGATGCGGCCGCGCGCGCTCGCGCCGGCGGCGATCGTGTACGTCGTGCGGCGGATGGCGGCGTTCTCGACGGTGGCGACGCCGCGCGCGACGGTGACGAGCCGCTGCGGGGCCTCGTCGCCGACGGTGGCGACCTCGACGGTCGTGCCGCCGTCGAGCGCGAACGGCACGTAGCTGACCTCGCCGCCGTGCGTGCGGTGCAGGAGCCCCTCGCCGGCGAAGCGGCCGTCGGCGTAGACGGCGACCGGCCCCGGCTCGAGGCCGAGCTCGGCGGGCAGCTCGACGCGCGCGGCCTGGAACGGGTGGCGATCGGAGGCCGGCGCCGACGGATCGGGCCGGAACAGCAGCACCTGCTCGCCGGGGACGGGCCGGTTGACGACCGACACCAGCGTCGACGCGCCGCGCGGCACGGTCACGCGATCGCCGAGCTGGTAGCTCGTCGCGCCGGCGACCTCGACGGCCTCGCTCGACGTCGACGCCGACCGGGCGAGGGTGGCCGCGTCGAGGCGGACGCCGCCGCCGGGCAGGGTGACGCCGGGCGCGCCGCCGGCACCGCCGCGGTCGTCGTCGCCGCGCTCGAGGATGAGGAACGCGACCCGCTGGTTCTTCGCCGGCGTGCGCGGATCGATCGGCTGGGTCGCGCCGTACGGCTGGACGTCGATCGTCGTGGTGACGCCGGCCGCTGCCAGCGCGGCGCGCACCGCCTCGGCGCGGCGCGCCGACAGCCCCCACGCGTCGCGCTCGCCGGCGGCCGCGTGCCCCTGGAGCTGCACGCGGCGGATGTCGGGGTTGCCGCGCAGCGTGGCGGCCACCGCGTCGACGATCGGCCGGCTCTCCGGCCGCACCGCCGCCTGGTCGGCGGCGAAGTAGATCTGGTCGAGGATCTCGAGCTTGCTGTCGGTGACGAGTACCCGTCCGCGATCCGGACAGCCGTCGTCGTCGTCGAGGCCGTTCTCGGTCTCGCCGTCGTCGGGGCACCTGTCGTCGACGTCGGGGATCGCGTCGTGGTCGTTGTCCGGATCGGGGCAGCCGTCGGCGTCGTCGAAGCCGTCGTGGTCCTCCGCCGCGTCCGGGCAGCCGTCGGCGTCGTCGCCGATGCCGTCGCCGTCGCGGTCGCCGCCGCGGGTCGCGGTGCCGACGATCGGCCCGTTGACCGTCGGCTCGACGAGCGCGCCGGTCGCGTCGGGGCGCGGCACGAAGTGCGGCGTGCGCAGGTCGGTGGCGAACGACAGCGGCGCGCCGGTCGCGAGCGTCAGCGACACCCGGTCCCACGACTCCTCCGACACGTTGTCGACCATCGCCCACGACTGCAGCAGCACCGGGTCGCCCGCGTGCTCCGGCATCGCGAGCCGGTAGGTCGTCTTCCACGCCGCGGTCGGCACCGCGTACGAGACGTGGAGGTCGCGGCCCGGGCGCGACAGCACGACGTCGACCTCGACGCGATCGCCCTCGCTCTCGGCGGGCGTCGGCAGCACGGCGGCGACCTGCTGGGCGGCGCCGCCGGCGTCGACGACGGTGAGCGTCTTGATGACGTCGTCGACCTCGTGCGGCCGCAGGAACAGGCGCAGGCGATCGCCCTCGAGCCGCCCGCTCCGCTCGAAGTGGCCGATGCCGTTCTGGTAGAGGACGACGCGGTCGAGGTGGAGCGCGGCGGGTGCGTGCACGGTGCCCGCACAACCGGCCGCGCCGGCTGCGCCGGCTGCGCCGGCTGCGCCGGCTGCGAGAGTCGCGAGACCGGCGGCGAGCCGGCCGGCGAAGCGACGACGATCGAACCTCATGGTGCCTCCTGCCGCGATCGTGGCGGCGGGCGGCGCGCCGGTTACATGCGATCGGCGAGCAGCTCGCGGTGCTCGTCGGGCACGAGCTGGCGGAGCTGCCAGGCCTGGATCGCGAGCCGGCGCTCGGCGGCGGCCGACGCCTTGCGCAGCCGCCACACGTAGAGGAGCCCGGTCACGATGATCACCGTGTGGCTGACGACGATGAAGACGAGGGTGGGCACCCGCGGGAACGCGACCATGCGCGGCACCAGCACGAGCGTGCCGTCGACGAAGCGGATCGACGGCGGCAGCGCGCCGGCCAGCTCGAGCGCGAGCGGCACCATGACGATGGCGACCATCGTCGCGATCACCAGCCGCACCCGGCGGCCGAAGATCGCGATGTAGCCGACGCCGGTGCCGATCGCGAGCGCCGGCAGGAGCACGATCGGGCTGATCACGACCGCGCCGGTCGCGAGCCCGACCGCCGACACCGCGAGGTGCCAGAGCGGCAACTCGCCGGTGAGCTTGCGGCGGAAGAAGGTGTACGTGGTCGCGATCGTCACGACCACGCCGGCGGAGATCATGGCGAGGTCGGGCCACGAGCGGATGCCCATCCACAGCACGATCGGCAGGTAGAGCGCGAAGGTGGCGCTCGCGAACATCGCGCCGACCGCGGCCCGGCGCAGCTTGCGCTCGGTCGTGACCGCCTCGTCGGCCTCGGCGCCGGCGATCGCCTCCGGGCTCGGCTCGGTGAGCAGGCGGACGAGCGTGGCGCGGGCGCGCGCGTGGCCGGGATCGAGGCCGAGCGCGGTGGTGACGGCGCGCAGCGCGGCGGCGCGATCGCCCCCGCGGCCGCGGTCGAGGGCGGCCACCGCCTCGTCGGCGTGGACGTCGGCGAGCCGGCGCCGCTCGACGAGATCGCGGTCGCCGTCGAGGTAGGCGTCGATGCCGCGGGCCAGCTCGGCGGCGGTCGCGAGCCGCATCGACGGATCGCGGCGCGTCGCGCGGTAGCAGAGCGCGTCGAGCTCGGGCGGGATCTCGGCGACCCGGGTCGCCGGATGGGCGCCGTCGAGGTCGAGCGCGGAGCCGAGGATCTGCCCGAGCACCTGCCCCGCGTGCAGGCGCTCGAAGGTGAGCAGCTCGTAGAGCATGCAGCCGAGCGCGTAGACGTCGGCACGGCCGTCGACGACGCCGAGCTTCGGATCGATCATCTCCGGCGCCGCGTAGCCGGGCGTGCCGAGCATGACGCCGGTGCCGGTCTCGGGCAGCGCGGGCGAGTCGAGGACGTCGCGCGACAGGTCGGGCGCGGTCGGCGGCGCGCCGAGATCGACGGTCGGCGCGCCGTCGGGGCCGATGACGTCGGCGAGCCCCCAGTCGAGGACGTAGACCTCGCCGAGGTCGCCGAGCATGACGTTCGACGGCTTGAGGTCGCGGTGGATGACGCCGCGGCGGTGCGCGTACTCGACGGTGAGCGCGACGGTCGACAGCACGGTGAGCAGGCGGCGGCGGGTGAAGCGCGCCGCCATCGCCGGGTCGCCCCAGCGCAGGTGCTCGATCACGTGGCTCAGGCTGTGGCCGCGGATCCGCTTCATCGTGAAGTAGCGGGCGCCGTCCGCGTCGACGCCGACGTCGTAGACCGGCACGATCGACGGGTGCTCGAGCTGGGCCTGGATGCGGGCCTCGCGGGCGAACCGGCGCAGGAGCGTCGGCGACGCCAGCTCGGTGCGCACCCGCTTGACGGCGACGGTGCGGCCGGTCGCGCGATCGCCCTTGGCGACGACCTCGCCCATGCCGCCGAGGCCGAGCAGCGGGCCGGGCTCGTAGCGATCGCCGGCGCTCGCCTGCGCGAACATGGCGGCGGCGTGATCGTCGTCGGGCTCGGCGCCGTCGACCCGGTGCGGCTGGCTGGCGGCGTCGAGGTCGACCGCGCGGGTCGGCTGCGGGTCGGGCCCGCCGACGACCGTGCGCTGCTCGGCGGGCGCGCCGCGCAGGCGGGCCTGCACCGTCGGTACGGTGTCGTGGAGGTGCGGTTCGCGCTCTCCACCCGCGGGGTCGCGGATCGTCACCGCCGGAGCATACGACGGCGGCGGCGCCGCTTCCCGTCGGCACCGGGGAGAACGTGCGATGCCGCAACCTGCCGGGCGCGCGTCGCCGGCGAGCGCGCGCCGGGGCCACGCGCGGCGTCCGGTGCGCGGTCGCGGGTCCGGGGGATACTGCCTGGATGCGCGGCTCCTCGACCAGGTCTGTCGCCGACGGCCGCGCTGGCGGCACCCGCCGCACGTCCCCGCGGCGCGCGGCCGTGGTGGTGGCGGTGACCTCGCTGGCGACGCTCGGGATCGCGGTCGCCGCGATGACCCGCGGCGGTGACCGC